>NZ_LIYL01000016.1:0-111270 GCF_001278875.1 Lysinibacillus sp. FJAT-14222
TTGTAATCGTTGATGAAAATCAATTAATTATCGATGTTAATCAACAATACGAAACGATCACCGGCTATAAAAGAGAAGTTCTTATTGGACTACCAGTAGAGAGTTTAAAATCGAGTGTAACGCCGTTTGTTATGTATAAACCGTTAAAAAGTACATTAAAAAAAGGACAGCCATGGTCTGGGACAATGGTTCATGTCAACAAATCATTAGAGCTAAGATATTCATTTATAACGATTACGCCAATTGAAATAAAAGGAATTATTTATTATGTAGGAGTTATGCGCTTAGCAGAACAACTATTGATAGATGAAGTGAATCAGAAGAAAATAGAGCACAAGGAGCTATTTCAGTTGTTAGCTCTATCAAGTGAAATGCGCGATGTAAATATAGCAGAACATCTTTTGAATGTGCAAAATTTAGTAGAGGAATTGTTGCTAAGCCTCTTTGAAGATAGAACTTATAATTTATCGTTAGAGTATGTTAGTAAAATTATAGAATATAGTGTTTTACATGACATTGGAAAATCGGGAATACCAGAATCAATCCTGTATAAAACTGGACCACTAACAATCTATGAAAAAAAAATTATAAAGATGCATCCTCTTATGGGGATAGATGTATTGAACAAACTATCTAATGAAATGAATAATAAAATTTTTGATGACAAAAAAATAGCTGAAAATATTATTAAATATCATCATGAGAACTGGGATGGAACAGGATATCCAATGGGGTTAAAAGGAGAAGAAATTCCTTTTGAAGCGAGAGTAATATCTATAGTAGATGTTTACGACGCCTTAGTTAGTGATAGAGCTTATAAAAAAGCTTGGACAAAAGAAGAAGCTCTTTCTTATTTAAAAGAACAGAAGGCTATTAAGTTTGACCCTCATTTAGTAGAAGTGTTTATCGAAAAAGTTATTCAGAAAGATAGTATTTTTCTATAAGTCCAAATCTCTTAGAGGGGGAAACACAACTTTAAATTTCCATAAATATTCATTTTTGTTAAAAATTTATTAAAAAAATTTAGAAGCCATTTATATAAGTTGATCTTCGTTACGACTGGGCGACTCCTAGGGGATCAGCGATAGAGAAACGAAGGTTAAAACCATTACATCCTGTGAAAATGCCTTCGTGACCAACCGAGGGCACTGAAAAACTTACGTTTTCATAAAAGCGAACCTTTTTCAGATAAAAATAAGGCACTTCTTGTTCAATTTTGAACAGGAAGTGCCTTATTTCTGTCTCTATTCCTTATTCATTTTCGTTTAGTAGCTTTAATATCCGTTTCAAATTGATGGCGAATATCGTTGTAGCACCTTGAATTTCCATGCCAAATAGACCCGCAGTCGATGCCGTATCGTACCCGCGTCCGTTTTTTACGTGACTAAAATAATAGTGTGATACATTGCGTTGTTTGGAGAAGCATCGCTCGCCCGCGGAAAGCGAGCGGAATGCTTCGGAAAACAACAGTAGAGTCACAGTGCCAAATGAAAAAAGCGAGGCATTCAACGATTAAATCGTTGAATACCTCGCAATGTGAGAAGCTATGGACTTTTTCAGTGCCCTCTAATCAATGCACCTATTTTTTAGTGTACGGTTTCATTTATTTTTGATTTCAATGTTAACCTAATAAAATGTTTAATTTCTCTCTTTTTGTTTAAAGAAAGATGTTCATTTAACAATTTTACTACGTCTTGCTTAAAAAACTTTCGAATTTGAAGTTTACTGTATTTATTCATTACTGCAGGCTGATCAATTGCAACCTTTTTCACTTCCTCTGAAGTCAATAGTGCAACAAAGTTCTCGAAAGAAAGATATGGATTTAGTTTGGCTCTACGTTCAAAGCTAATTTTTACTTTTCCGTTAGAGACTTTTTCTATTAATATAATACCCCAATAATTTGGTATGATTTGTTCTGCATCTTGCAACAATTTTTTCCAGTAACAATATAATTCATCTCAAAGTTTAAATCATATTCTAGAATTTGTGTCTTTAAGCGTTTTAATGAGTCGTAATCGCTCTTTATTTCATATGCAATAACATGACCATTTACTGCTACTACATCCGCCCTAGCTTTTCCAGAGGGTACAGTGAATTCCTCATATATATAGCACTCTTTATAATCATTTAAACGATTTATAAGTGCATTTCGCATTTCCTTTTCATCAACTTTCATCATACAAAAACACTCCTTAGTAAGTATTTTAACTTTAGAGCTTGAAATTTTAAAGTAAAATAAAAATTGACTTTTATTGACCCCAATCTATACAACTGCCGCCAAGCTAAGCCCCAAACTCTCTCCGCTTAGCCCCAATACAATGTTATTATATGCAGTATCTTGCAATTTATCATAGATGAAAAATTGCTGTTAAAACGTTGATACATAAAGCTTCTTAGATTATTAATGCACCATCTTACGCCTTGGGAATAATAGAAATAGTATAGCATAATGTGGTTGGGGGAATCTTGCTATAGCAATGGGTTTCTTCCATATTTAGCCCAACTGCCTGTAAATGTCTTGCTGGATGCTTGTCACTCACATACTTTCATCACTGTTCTTTTCTATATATATAAAAGCAATGTCCTCAAAATGCATTCAAGGACATTGCCAAAATCGATTGTACAACCGATGAATTATTTATTGAAGCGTACAAGGCGCTCAATTGGAAGACGTGAAGAACCATAAGCTGGTCCAGCTGCCTCGCCAATCGCTAATAATAAAATAGGTACTTCGTTCGTTGGTAATTCCATATATTCAGCAAATTTTGATTTGTCGAAGCCGCCCATTGCGACTGTATCATAGCCCATTTCCTTCGCTAATAGCATAATTTGCATTGAAATTAAACCTGCGTCAAAGTGAACGATATTTAGTAGTGCCTCTTTTGGAAGCGCACCATACATTCCTAGAGAATCCTGGGCAAGCTTATTTGCAATTTCTTCAGGCATATAGCCTAGCTCAACATTTTCTGCATAAATTTCCTCTGAATTTAGATACATTTCTGTATCTCCAATGACAGCGATAATGGCAGATGCTGTTTCGATTTGTTCTTGATTAAATGAAAAAATATTAATGTTTTTTTGGATTTCTTTATCATCGATGACGATAAAGCGCCATGGTTGCATATTACTTGAAGATGGGGATGAAGTTGCATTTTGTAACAGTTGCATAATCGTTTCACGAGAAATCGTTGTGTTAGCATTGTATTTACGAACCGATTTACGCTCGTGCATAATTTGTTTTACTGGTGTAGTTGTTGTCATATTATTTCCCTCTTTTACTAAATATAAATTAAACTGCTTTAATTGTTACGTTGATATTGCCCATTGTCGCTTTTGAGTATGGACAAACGGTATGTGTAAACTCTAATAATTGTTGTGCTTCTTCAATTGATAAGCCTTCAATATGTCCTTCAATGTCAACAGCAAGCACGTAGTCAAATGCAGCTTGCTCCATTAGTTTAACCGTTGCTTTAATTGTTGATGCCCCTTGAATTTTCTTTTGACGTTTAATTAAATCTAAAGCGCTATTAAAGCAAGCGCTATAACCTGCTGCAAATAGTTGTTCGGGGTTTGTAACATCCTCTAATTTCGAGCCAGGTGGTGCAATATTTAATGATAACGATTGATCCTCTGCATACGATTTACCATTACGACCACCGTTATTAATCATTGTTGTTGTATATAATTCTTTCATAAGATTGGCCTCCTTTTCTGTGGCACTATCAAATTAAATTGTGTACAATTTAATTGCGCGTAATAGATTGTATACAATTTAATTGTGTTTGACAAGTAGAAACTTTATTTTTAATATAATTAGTATCAAAAGTACTTAAAGAGGGGATTCCTATGCCGAATCATTTAGATAATCAACTATGCTTTCTTTTGTATGCGACTTCAAAGGAAATCATTCGACAATATACGATGCTATTAAAGCCATACGATTTAACTTATACAGGTTATATTGCCATACTAGCCATAGAGGACGATGAGCAAATTACGGTGAAGGAATTGGGGCAACGTTTATTTTTAGACTCTGGTACATTAACACCAGTATTAAAAAAGTTAGAGGTAACAGGCTACGTCCGTCGTGAGCGTTCCAAAGAAGACGAGCGACAAATGCAAATCTATTTAACAAAAACAGGAATTGAAGTACGCCAAAAGCTACCTGAAGTGTCACGTCAAGTAATGAAGAAAACGAACATTTCAGATCAGCAGTATGTGCAGCTGAAAAACGCCCTTCAAGATATTTTACAAAACGACTTGCCAATTAAGGATGAAAAATTAGGAAAATAAACTGATATAGGAGTCTCTCCCTGAACTATTGGATCAATCACAGAAGTGAGCTTCAGGAAGCCCACTTTTTCAGAGGTGGGAGGAATGAAGTGCTTTTTCTTTATAGAACATATGTTTATATTGTATATTGTGAATAATCAAAAAAAGGAGTGGCGGGTAATGACGAAATGGAAGAAAGATTGTTTTATTATAGAACTCAAGTTACTTATAGATACATGGCAAAAGGATCTCCTATTAAAACGTTTTGAAATTGCCCGTGCACTCTATAATACAACTTTGTCTTATGCAGTAAAACAATATACTTTCATGCANAATCAAAACACAAAACAATTACGTGGCTATCAAAAAGCGAAAAAAACGAATGATTCAAAAGAATTGAAGCAGACCGCAAAAGAATTAGATAACATTCGTCAATCTTTTGGATTAAGTGAATATCAACTGCATGCGTATATTAAAAAGCATCAACATAACTATAAAAACATATAGATAGCAATACTTCTCAGAAAATCGCCTCTACTGTCTGGAGAGCGGTTCAAGATGTTCTATTTAAAGGGAGCAAAGCACACTTTAAACGGTACGGAATGCTTCATTCTGTTGAAGGGAAATCTAATAAAGCANGAGCGGTTCATTCTATTTAAAGGGAGCAAAGCACACTTTAAACGGTACGGAATGCTTCATTCTGTTGAAGGGAAATCTAATAAAGCAGGCATTCGATTTAAAGAGAATAATTGGAGAAACAAAAAAGACGTTTATTACGCAAGTTGGATAGAAGTCGTAGAAGTACCAATCCTAACAATTTCAAAAAGGATGGGACTATAAAACATGGCGTCAAACTCCATTGGACATATAGTAAAAACTATCAAAAAACAAAAGAACAAGTAAAAGAATTATATAGAAAGAAAGCTTCCTACATCAAAGAAAAACATGGTGCGTTAGCAAATAAAATCTTGTCTCTTGGCGATGAGGTGTACATCGAAACCATGCATTTTAAAGGATTGGCAAAACGTGCAAAAGAAACCAAAACAACTATACAGGGCAAAATCCAATCCAAAAAGCGTTTTGGAAAAAGCATTGGGAATCATGCCCCAGCCATGCTAGTGGAAATCATTAATCAAAAATTAGGTTACACAAAGCAAACGATACAGAAAGTAAATACGATAACCTTTCGAGCCAGTCAGTATAACCATGTGACGGATCGTTATGAAAAGAAAAAACTCCATCAACGTTGGAGTCAAATTGGAAGTCATCTCGTACAACGAGATTTATATAGTGCGTTTTTACTGATGAATAGTGATCCAAATTTACAACAAACTAATCAAGACTTATGCAATAAAACGTTTACTACCTTTTTAGAGTTACACAATCAACATATCGAAGACTTGAAACAGGTAAAGAAAACATTCCCTCTTAGCATGGGGATCCAACAAATCAAGTGAGGGGTATTCCTCCGTAGGTAGAGCTACCTGCCTTCGTTAAAACTTATTGCCAACACAACNTTACTGATGAATAGTGATCCAAATTTACAACAACCTAATCAAGACTTATGCAATAAAACGTTTACTACCTTTTTAGAATTACACAATCAACATATAGAAGACTTGAAACAAGTAAAGAAAACATTCCCTCTTAGCATAGGTATCCAACAAATCAAGTGAGGGGTATTCCTCCGTAGGTAGAGCTACCTGCCTTCGTTAAAACTTATTGCCAACACAACATCGGTTGTGTAAATAAGAAAGTCTTATGGAACAGAAGATAAATCAAAGATGTTGTACACAGGACATGGCAACACCATCTGTGGAGAGCTTTGTAACGCTTCTCTTAAGTATATAAGAACCCCACTGCTTTAGCTGTGGGAGTAGTCAGAAANCTTGTCATTTTAATCTACCTGACCGATTTTTTTGACTACCCGAGCGTTTCTTGATTTCCCCTTTCCATTAATATTCTTATTGCATAAGAAATTGCTCTATGCTAGCATGTAAGTAATTACTTGCACGAAAGGAAGTATTCTATTGTCAACAAAGGGTACCGCAGAACGAATCATTGAAGCAGCTTTACAACTCGTCAGTGAGAAGGGCTATACCGCGGCAACAACTAAAGCAATTGCTGAATTAGCAGGGGTCAATGAAGTAACAATTTTTCGCCATTTCGGTAACAAGCGTGGCATTTTAAAAGCCATTATTGAGCAATTTTCCTATTTTCCTATTTTGCAGGAAGAGATCAATAAAAATGCTACATGGGATTTGGAAACAGATCTACTAAATTTCTCTTTAAAGCATTTTAACTTTTTAATGTCTATTAAAGACTTTGTAATGATTGGCTTTAAAGAAGCGATGCAGTTCCCTGAAATTAATGAAGAGATTGCTAATACCCCGCTCCATATTAAAAATGAGCTAATTCATTATTTGCAGGAAATGCATGAAAGAGGAAAAGTTAGAGAGATTGATTTTGAAGCAGTAGCGTTATCTCTTATCGCTATTAATTTTGGGCATTTTATTTCAAGGGCACGTTTAGGAACAATCGTTTCTGATATGCCTACTGAAATATTGTTAAAAACGAGCATTTCAATTTTTTCTAGGGGATTGACTTCCTAGAAAAAATTTTTCCACTTGATGCAAGTAAGTACTTACTTTACAGGAGGTCTTTGTATGAAAGGTTTACAAGCTTTATTTAAAATTCGAGAAACTTATGTTGGTATTGTCATTACAATTGCATTTCAAGTAATTTTCTTTTCCGTCTGGATGACTGCCTATGATGGTGTAAATGATAGAACAGAAAATTTAAAAATTGGATTAATTAGTGAAGATACAGAGATGGGGCAACAAGTAGTAAATGAAATAAAAGAAACACTACCTTTTACAATAGAAAATTACACCTCACTAGCCAATGCTGAACAGGAATTAAATCAACGTAATATCAATATGGTTATTCATATTCCAAACGACTTTACGAGTCAATTACAAGCTGGTAAAGAGGCTGAAATTATTTACTCTATTAATCAAGCAAATGCAAGCATCACAAAAAACATGATGGAAGGAGTAGCCAAACAAGTAACAGAGGAAATTAACCACCATACGTATCCTTTACAACAGAGCAAGACCATGGACGTATTTTCTCAAAAGTTCTCACAACTGCCAATGGAACAAAATACAGCACAACAAATTAACGAAACCGTTGCTACAACAATTATGAGCGTAAAGGATCGTGCAATAGATTCTACTATTATTAAAACAAATAATGTTGAAGAGTTCGCTGCGAATTTTGTCCCATTAATGGTTATTATTTCGTCGTTCGTTGGTGCAATGGTAATGATTATGCAGCATCAGCAGGCTGCACAACTTGTGCAAGATACCATTTCAAAATGGCAATTGTTCCTAGCAAGACAGCTTATTAATATTGGTGTAGCCTTTACCCTTCCGTTATTAACAATCGGTTTAATGCATCTTTTTAATATTTCAAGTGAAGAAAGCTTTTTAACAATCTATCTTTTTCAAGCATTAATGTTCTGGGCTTTCCTCTGCTTGGTTCAATCCTTTGTCATAATTTTTGGTAATTTGGGTATGGTTTTTAATATTTGTGCCCTTTCGTTACAACTTGTTACATCAGGTGTTCTTGTTCCACAAGTGATGCTATCCGATTTTTACAATAAACTATCTTCTCTTCTGCCAGCCACTTATGGAGCAGATGGCTATTACACAATTATTTTTGGAGGAAGCTCTGACAATCTAATGAGTAATAGTAGCTCGTTAGGAATTATCATTGCTGTAACTTTGGCCATTTCTACTGCAGTCGTTGCTTTAAAAAGATCAAACGTAAAAAGCAAAAGTGAGCAAATTACACCTGCTACCGTTCAATAATATTGTCATAAAAAAGCAATGTACTAATGACGAGTTAGTACATTGCTGATAGAGTTTAAAAAATGGCCAAGGAAATCTTTGTGCATGTTGTCATGCTTTAAATGAAGGTGATTTCCGTTCCAGGCTATTCGCCTTCCTGTGGGTGAGCGTCGAGCCAATTACTCCACTTATGTTGTTGTTGTTGTTGCTGACGCTTCGCTTTCGCACAGATAAACATTGTTGCTGACGCTTCGCTTTCGCACAGATAAACATTGTTGCTGACGCTAGCGAAGCGACAGCAACAAAGCGCTCAGTCGGAACGGAAATCACCCACCCCTTGTTTTGCCGAAGAAATATAGGAAATTCCCTCATTTATTTTCGCCAATTCGCAAAATAGCTGCAAGTTGCTTATTCAAGGTGCTAACGCTATCTGTAAAATCTTGACGATACCACTGAATGATCAAACCGATGATTGCGTTTGCTTGATAAGCACTATAATAATCAATGGATATCTCGTTGTGAGTTTTATGAGCTGTTAGGTCTCTTTTCATGAGCGAATGAATTCCATCAAATAGCATGTAATAGTAGGTCAGAGGCACATTTTTTGAAAAAACAATGCGATAGAATATTTTAAAGCGCTCAATATGATGAAAAATACGAATCGTATTTGGATCTATTTGATTCTTATCCAATGTTGTTACTGCACGGTACGGTTCCTCATAGGAATTATACAAATCCTCCATAATCTCCTGAAAATATTCCTCAAATAACCCCTCCTTTTGCTCATAATGCAAGTAGAAGGTACCTCTGTTCACCTTTGCCACCCGGCAAATTTCTGCGATTGTAATGTTTTCTAAAGGCTTCTCACTTAATAAAGTCAGTAAAGCATTATGTAATGCTTGCTTCGTTTTGACAACTCTTAAATCGTTAACGCTCAAATTTTCATCCCCTACTAAACAGATTTTTTATATGTGTTGATTACTGAACAGTTTTTAGTATTTTGCATATTGAAATCGCTTACAAAACTATTATATTATTTTAATGAACACATGTTCAATATCTAACATAATATATCCAGGAAATGTTCATACACTATTATGTACTAGGACAAACTCTGGTGAAACACTATAAATAATAGGAGGTTTTTTTGATGAGATTAGAAGGTAAAGTAGCAATCGTAACAGGTGCAGCGTCAGGTATGGGGAAAGCAATCGCAGAAGGTTATGCAAAAGAAGGTGCAAAGGTTGTAGTTTCTGACTTGAATTTAGAGGGTGCACAAACTGTTGTTGAAGGTATAGAAGCAGCTGGTGGCTCTGCGATCGCCGTTCAAACAAATGTCGCTTCAACAGAAGACTTACAACGCTTATTTGATGAAACTAAAAATGCTTATGGCAAATTAGATATTTTAGTTAATAATGCTGGTATTATGGATGGTATGGAGCCAGTTGGTGAAGTTTCTGATGATCGTTGGGACAAAGTATTCGCGGTAAATACAACTTCTGTTATGCGTTCAATGCGTATGGCAACAGAGATTTTCCTTGCTCAAGGACATGGTGTCTTTGTTAACAATATTTCTGCTGGCGGTCTATATGGCGCTCGTGCTGGGGCTGCCTACACTGCTTCTAAACATGCTGTTGTTGGTCTAACAAAAAACACAGCATTTATGTATGCAGATAAAAATATTCGCTGTAATGGCATTGCTCCAGGTGCTGTTATAACAAACATTGCCTCTTCCATGACAAATGTGAGTCAAACCGGAGCAGCTCGCCAAGCACTAGGTTTATCCATTAACCCACGTGCTGGACAACCAGAGGAAATCGCTCAGCTTGCTATTTTCCTTGGGTCAGATGAAGCGAGCTTTGTAAATGGACAAGTAATTGCTGTTGATGGTGGTTGGACAGCTTACTAATTTTCTATATTGCACATATGGAATAGAAAAGGTTATTTCATTACAGGTGTGTTGATTAACCATTTTTATCCACCCTAATTAATTATAAGACTCTGATTTCCGCTACGGGCTACTCGCTTTCCCGCGGGAGTCGAGTAGCCCTACGCTACAATCAGTTGGAAATGGGAATATGTTAGCAAAATAGCAACAAAAAAATCCTTTTATCGCTCATAAACCTATTTTTTCCTAATCAACACTCCTTATTTCATTAGGTAGAATGTTTAAAATGAGTTCGGTATTGTATCGAACTCATTTTATATTTGGCCTTTATCCGTTTCGCAGCTAGTATTCGGTATAATTTGTAAGTTCTCTGTTAAAATACGTTATACTTTTAAATTCCTTTCAAGTAATTAAATAAAATTTCATAAAATAGAACTATCGCTTTTAATATTTTAGTACGATTGTTCCAGAATTGTAGTGTTTTAAAGTTCATCCATATTAATGGAATTCCTACTAATTCCTTCAGGCATAGAAAAATAATGTACATTGTTTACATCCGAATAAACCATATCAGAATTTAAAATTATATTTGACTTTTCAGTTCCTTGATATAAATTTATATCCGCAATAATATTAGTTGATTTCAGTAAAAAGTCTTTATCTAATATTAGTGTATATTTGACTTCATTAATCGTTGTCTTTAAGCGCTTTGAATCCAATTCCCTTTTCATATTATTTTCAACATAATCTGTTACATATGCTAGACTCTTTTTATCTGATGAATCAGTAACTTTGGCAATCAATATGTACTCATTTTCTCGGTACTGAAGTTCAAATATGTCTTCAAATTCCATCAATCTCTTGATATTTTCTAATAAATAACCTTCTCTTAACATTTCCTGCTTTTCAGCCCTATCTAATTCAGATATCTTGTACCAGCGTTCACTTTTATTAAGATTGTAATATTCGCTATCAATATCAATATAAGCCTTAGTCACATCTTCAGGATCAACGTAATTATAATAAATAAGAAAAGGCTCCTTCTGAACTACCATATCCATTGTGTAAGTTTGTTCTAATTGTTCATTTTTAGAATCGACAGTTTTAGAACCGACAGTTGCTTCTATCTTCGTCTTATAGCTTGTAATGGTTTGTTCAAATACATTGTTAATTACTGTCGCTTTTGAAATACCTTCCGAAACTTCCTCAAGCGTATCCTCGGATTCTTCTTTGCTGCAGGCTATCAAAAAAAGCACTAGGACTAACATGAAAGATTGTAATAATTTTTTCTTCATAAAATTTCTCCTCAAATTTACTACCATAATAATAACATTCTTATATGGTTAATTTAACCAAACGAATTATATGATTTACGAAAAAATCATCATTATCAGTGTTAAAGTTATCAACCTGCTTAAAATGCTCAAAATATTTACAATTAAGTTTTTATGTCAGTATGTGAATAACTCTCAAAACAAAAATACCACAACCCATAGATTGTGGTATTTAAAACTATTACATTCTTTTTGCTGGAATTAAATATCCAATCAAAGCCCCTATTAGCGCTGGTAATATCCATCCTAAGCCCATGTCGTAAAAAGGTAAAATGTTCGAATAAGCTTTCTCAATTGCATCAAAAATACTTAATTTCGCCGTAGGAATGCTAACTACTAATGCTTTATAGCCATCAATCAAACTAATAAAAATTGTAAAAATCATAGCAATCGCGTATACCGTTTGCTTATTTTTAAATAGTGATGAGCTTAATGCAAGGACAATTAAGACAATTGCTAGCGGATATAAGAACATCAGCACTGGAATGGCAAACTTAATAATATTCGTTAATCCGAAGTTAGCAATCGTAAACGACACAACACACAATAACAAAACAAACCACTTATAGCTTATTTTCGGGAACACTTCGTGGAAAAACTCACTACAAGATGTGATTAAGCCAATACTTGTCTTTAAACAAGCCAGGACAATAATAACTGCCAATAAAATAGCCCCAAATGATCCGAAATAGTGATCTGCCACTGCAGCAAATATTAAACCACCGTTATCAAATGTACCAACAGCCTCAATACTCGATGCCCCCATATACGTTATTAAACCGTATATTAGCATCATTAATGCCATGGCAAAAATACCAGATTTCCATGTTGCCTTAGCAATTTCCTTTTTATCTGAAATTCCTGCGCTTTTAATTGCATTTATAACGACAATCCCAAAAGCTAATGACGCTAGTGCATCCATTGTGTTATAGCCTTCTTTAAAACCTGTCATAAATGCTGAATCAATATAGTCTCCCATTGGCTGTTGGAAATGCCCCATCGGCTTTAAAATACTAATAATAATTAAAATAAATAACACAACCAAAAAGGCTGGTGTTAAATATTTACCGATATAATCCATAATTTTCGCTGGATTTAATGAAAAATAATAAACGATGGCGAAAAATACGAAGCTAAATAAAGCAAGTAGAAGTGTTGTATGCTCAGCCTGAATATATGGTTCAAAGCCAACAACAAACGGAACTGTCGCTGTACGTGGAATCGCAAAAAAAGGACCGATCGTTAAATAGAGTGCTAATGAAAAGATGATGCCGAATAATGGATGAACACGGCTCGCTAAGTCACGCAAACCGTTACTACCTGATAAACCATTGGCTAAAATACCCAGAAACGGTAAACCGATAGCTGTTACTAAAAATCCAATTAGTCCAAACCAAAAGTTGGTCCCTGCTAATTGTCCAAGCTGAATTGGAAAAATAAGATTCCCTGCTCCAAAATACAGTCCGAAAAGCATCGTGCCGATGACTGCATATGTTGAAAAAGGTATTTTCTGTTGCATTTTGATGTACTCCTTAGATGTATTTAACTATTGCAAATAATTTAGTCGAAGGGATTTCTCACTACAATTCCACTATGGTATCAGGCATTTATTTTAAAAACAATAGTTTTTTCTTTTATAATCGTTAATTGTACAGTTCCTAGCTTTTAGTAGACAAAACTAAAAGAGCTGTCTGGTGACAGCTCTTAGTTTGCTACAGACCACTCTACATGATCTAAAAATTTGTATACATCCTCATACACTTTTTCACGCTCTTTGTCTAACGTAATAATATGACCAGAATTTTCATACCAAATAATTTCTTTATCATCAGTTTCCACAGTATTTAAAATGAATGGTGCACTTTCTTGATAAAGTTCATCATCTAATGAACCTTGTAATACTAATGTAGGTGCTTTGATTGTAGATAATTCATCGCGTGTTTCTGTAGTTAAACGTGTCACACCATCCAATGAATCCTTAGGTGTAATACGTAATTCATGTAATTCTGAAATAATTTGATCTTTTGATTTATTTTCAAAATGTTTATATAAACGAGCGTAATGATATAAACGTGTAAATAAGCCTTTTGAGTTATCACGTGTGATTGGAGCACACATGGCAACACATGCTTTCACTGGAAACGTCTCTGCTACTTTTAACGAAAATACGCCGCCAAGTGAAATTCCTACTACCGCGATTTCTTGATAGCCTTTACTTTTTAGGAAGTTATAACCTTCCACAACATCGTTCCACCAGTCTTCTGGTCTTGTTTCAAGTAACGCTTCTGGCTCTACGCCATGCCCACTATAAATCGGTGCATGAACTGTATAACCACGTTTTGATAAAAATTCACCTAGCTTTTTCACATCTTTTGTGCTACCTGTGAATCCATGCAGTAATAGTACGGCTTTTTTGCCTCCCTCAATTGTTAGAGGTTGTGGCTTTGAAAAATTCATTTTATAATATCCCCTTCACGGAAACTTGTAATTGTGTAATTTATGTGTCTATCTTAACACCCTTTATTCATAATGTACAATTTATAGTTTTTATCATATTAATGTCTTTCATGCATCAACGATGTGAGGTTAATGGCTGTTATATCACACTTTCTGTTACTTTCATTTTGCATTCTTCATTTTACGTGCTCCGTTTGTTAAAAATTTTTTCATCCCGCATTAACGAGCCCGTTTGGTGAAGACTATTAATCACTAGGAAAAACCCCCACTGATTAAAGTTTCTCTTCATGTGCCTATACTTCCAACTCTTTTACCGTTATAATGCAGTTAACTCAAAAATAACCGGAATAGAGGTGAAAATATGGAGTGGCAACAATTAGAATACTTTGTAACAGTAGCAAAGCTTGAGCATATGACACGTGCTGCTGAAGCATTAGCGATTTCTCAGCCAGCATTAAGTCGTTCGATTTCTAAGCTAGAAGAGGAATTAGGAGTACCCTTGTTCGACCGACAAGGACGTTCGATTATGCTCAACCGATATGGCGAGCTCTTTTTGTACCGTGTCCAACGCATGCGCAAGGAATATGAAAAAGCAGTTTTAGAATTACAGGAGCTTAATAACCCAGAGCTAGGTGATGTATCACTCGGCTTTTTACATACTCTTGGGACTAGCATCGTACCTGATTTAATCCGCTCTTTTCGTCAGAAGCATCCGCATATACGCTTTCACTTTACACAAAATTACTCACATTCCCAACTGAAGCAATTACTCGCAGGAGAGTTAGACATTTGCTTGCTTGCAGCGATTGACACAGAACCGCCTGTTTGCTGGAAGGAGCTGTGGCGTGACGAACTTTATATTATGGTGCCAATCGACCATCCCTTCGCCACTCGGAAAAGCATCAAAATGAAGGAACTTGAACATGAAAATTTTGTTCTGATGAAAAAAGGTTACGCATTGCGCCGTACCGCTGATAAATTATTAAATGCTGCAGGTATCAAGCCGAAGATTACCTTTGAAGGTGATGAGGTATCAACAGTTGCTGGTTTTGTAGGTGCTGGGCTTGGCGTATCATTGCTGCCTGTTGACGAAGACTTGAATCCAAATAAATTAGCTAAAATTCGTGTGGAGGATATGGTTTGTGAACGTATAATAGGTATGGCTTGGATTGAAAATCGATATCTTCCACCATCAGCGCGACAATTTCAGCAATTTGTATTCGATTTTTACGAAAAAAAGTAATCGAAAGCTCCTACCATCTGAAGCATAAGCGAGTAACAATTTCACCTCTGCGTAATTGTTACCCGCTTTTCTTTATATGTTTAACTGGCATTTGGAAAAGTCAGTGTAACAGACGCATCTACTATTTAACCTTTTACGAAAAATTTTTAGAGTTCCATAAAGACAATTTTCTTGAACAACAAAAACCACCTTCTCCAAATGAAAGGTGGTTACTACAAAGAAGCTATTTTATCATTATTTTCCTACATATTTTACTTGATAAGAATACATTTCTGTCGTATCGCCATCAATTTCAAAAAGTCCCTGCTTTGCAAGGGCTATCAGACGTCTTCCCACAAACTCTTCACTTAAATAGTCATCTATTGCACCAATTGTTTCACCTATAACACGCATCGGTATAAGCCATTCCTCTTTTAGCTCGGCATGTGCTCTTTTCGCACATTCAATAATAATAGGATCTAATGCATCTTCCGCTACATGTACAATTCCATTTTGCCAAACTCGCAGTGTACTGGGTTTTTGTTTCAGCACTTCCCATTCCTTTGCAAGTCGCTGACAATCATCAATAGAAAAGCGCTTTGCCTCGGAACGGAGCTTCATTAGCATATCTGACGCAAGCTCACCAGTATGACGAATCATCATGTTTGGCTGTACACGTTTCAAGCCTTCTGTAGCATCAATCCCATATACCATACTACATTTATTGATCAACTCGCTCATGATAAAACGTAGCCCTATCTCTTCATGAGAACTTTGGCTATACCATACCCAGACATCAACATCACACGGTAAACCTGCCATTTTTTTCTTCCATTCTTCATGAATATCCTCGTACAATTCACGTTCTTCATTGTCATTAAATATATAGGCTTCTAACCAGTTTTTTCGTTCTTCTAAGCTGTTAAGTGGGCCAATCGAGAAAATATCATTGACACAAAGCACCGACTCATCTCGCTGTAAATGGTTTTGTCGTATCGCATGTTTTATAGAACCTTGTGTAGATAAGCTAAAAGTAATATGTAAAATTGCCATGAAAATCCCCCCTTTTACTGTTTACTAAGCGCTATTTGTATACCAATAAAAGTGAAAAGGACGCCTTGAATCATATTTAATCGTTCAGCAATTGCGGGCTTCCCAATAATCACTTTTCTTACTTTACCGGCAAAAATACTAAATATTGAAAATAGTATAAGCGCTTGTACTAAAAATACAATACCCAATATTAACATCTGTAAACCTACATGACCATTAGATGGAGTTACAAACTGTGGCAATAGTGCTAAGAAAAATAGAGAAACCTTTGGATTTAAAATATTCATTAAAATCCCTTTTCTATATAACGTCACATAGGCTTGTACATTTTGCTGCTCTAATGTGAATGGATCACCTTTCGCTCGAAATGATTGCCACGCTAAATACAATAAATACGCCGCTCCCGCAAATTTAACAATAGAAAAAATAACTGTGGATTGATAAATAATAGCCGAAATACCAAGAACAGCGGCTCCTATATGAACAAGTAAGCCTGTACATAGACCAAGTGATGTTGCTATGCCAGCCTTTTTATCCTGTGTAATGCTTTGTGCAAGAACAAATAAATTATCTGGTCCTGGCATTAGTGTTAAAATAATCGCTGCTCCTAAAAACGCCAATAACGTTGAAAATGCCAATTCTACCCCTTCTTTCTATTACTTTTAGAAATATGCTCATCATAATGTGGGGTTGATTTCCGTTCCGAATGGTCGCTTTCCTAGGGGCGTCCAGTCGGAACGGAAATCAACTTATATACATGACATATGTTTTAACAAAATGTCATTCCCAACTTTCAGTAATGAACAATTACTTTTAGAAAAGAACCATTATAAAATGTTTTTTACATTATACTACATGGTGGAGCGTTCTTCTATTTTTTTACAAAAATACCCAACTAATTATGCTCGTATAAGCAACACTTTTCTCTCTTAATACATTATAATGAATATTATCATAACGTAAAAGTAGTATTGTTTTGAGAAAGAGGTGGTTGTCGATGGCGGTAAGTGATATTGTAAAGCAATATGAAGATGAGCAAGGAAATGTCTATTATAAAATGAAAACACATGCTATCGAGGTACAGGCTACGCAAACTTCAGGTTTAGCGCCTGTTATTACCTATTGGATGGGTGAAAAAGAGATTACTGACGATATTCGAAGTTTGCGCTTCAGCCCTCGCCCTCCATCAAGTTATATTCAAGATTACGATGAATTTCAAGCCATGCTTTATTCAAAAGAACAAGGTGCTATCAACCAGCTTTATGAACAAATGAGTATCAAACCGAAAAATATGTCATCAGGAAAACAAATATTATGGAGTTTCTTCGTAATTGTTTTAGCAATGCTCCCACTATTAATCGCAGTTTGGTGGCTCAAGTAAGCAAAGTGCGTTACCCCTTGCACTTTATCCTCGTTTGTTCAACATTCCCTACTTATTTATTCAAAACTTTCTATTAACTTTCCTATTCAGCTTGACAGACACGCTGAAGTAGTGCATTCTTTATTCAATTACTTTTTAAAGAAATGGGACTTCAACCAAAAACAATCAGTTAGAGCCCATACAAAAAAGATGTTGGATTATAAAATAAAAGCGAGCGAAGACTAGTACCTAGAAACTGCTTGATCAGAGAGCGATGCCCATCGGCTGTAAGGCATTGTACAAGAAAGACTAAAGAACCTACTTCGTAAAACGTCCTAGCTAAACTAGGCGCAGTCTCAAGCGTTATGAGTAAAGTGGAATGTCAATGATGTTCAATGTAGGTGGTACCACGGAAAGCAACCTTTTCGTCCTAATTTATTAGGATGGAAAGGTTTTTTATTTTTAACTTCTTTCAGCAAATGAATGCGGATTTAAGTTACTTTTCAGCGGGTGTCCAAACACCTGTACCTGTCGCTACGCTTTCGGCACAAAAGACATCTACTGAAAGAAGTTAAAGTCCGGCGGATGTCACTATAGTAGCGAAAATCTTAGCGGCTGCTAAAGTTTAAATTATAATGCAAGTGTAATGGTGAATTGGAGGTATTGCTATGGAAAGAAAAAGAATCGTCGTCAAAATTGGGAGTAGCTCCTTAACAAATGCAAAAGGTGAAATTGATAAAATACGTTTAATGGATCATGTTCAAGCGATAGCTGAATTAAAAAAGTATGGTCATGAAGTAGTGCTTGTTTCATCAGGCGCAGTTGCAGCAGGTTTTAAACAACTAGGCTACCCTTCTCGTCCTGTCACAGTAAAAGGTAAACAGGCTGCTGCAGCAGTTGGGCAAAGTTTGCTAATTCAAACCTACAATGCTTTATTTAGCATTTATGATATTGTACCTGCTCAGATTTTATTAACACGCACTGATTTTTCAAAAAAAGAACGCTATAAAAATGCATATGCCACATTTGAGGAATTATTAGATCGCTCCATGCTACCTATCATTAACGAAAACGATACAGTATCTGTCAGCGAATTAACCTTTGGAGATAACGATATGTTATCGGCACTTGTAAGTGGTCTTGTTCATGCTGATCAACTCATTATCCTAACAGACATCAATGGGTTGTATAACGCCAATCCAAATAAAAACCCACATGCCAAACGCATCGATCGTTTAACAGAGGTATCTGATGAAATGCTAGGTTTTGCAGACGGTACAGGCTCTAAGGTCGGTACAGGTGGTATGGAATCCAAATTACTGGCAGCTCGAGCAGCTTTAAATGCGGGCGTCAAAGTGTTTATCGGAACTGGTCACGGCGCGAATAAACTTGTCAACATAGTGGAAGGACGTGGTGATGGTACGTATGTTGAGCATGAGGCGCTTGCTGTTTTAACAAATAATAAACAGTGGATTGCACTCACGGAAGTATCTGGTAAAATTTTTATAGATAGTGGCGCTGAACATGCGCTATTGGCAAACGGGAAAAGCCTATTACCTGCTGGTGTATACCGTGTCGAAGGTGATTTCGCAAATGGCGACGTTGTTGAGGTATATAGTGACAAGGGACTGCTTGGACGTGGTGAGGTCTTATATTCTTCCCTTGAGTTAGCACACGCGATGGGAAAACGTACAGATGAGTTAGCGAACTATCCAATTGAGGTAATTCACCGAGATAAATGGCTAAAAATTCAAACAAATTAAGGAGGAATTTACATGACAAGTGAAGTTCAACAAAAAGGAAAGTTGGCAAAAGCCGCAAGCTATATTTTAAATATTAAAACAACTTGCGAAAAAAATGAGGCTCTCACAAAAATTGCTGAGCAGTTACTAATCGACCAAGATACTATCATTGCTGAAAATGCAAAGGATTTAGTAAATGGCGAGAAACAAGGAATGCCTGCTTCTACACTTGATCGAATCATGCTAAATAAAGAACGAGTAGAAGCTATGTCAAATGCCATTCAGTTACTTGTAGAATTAAATGATCCAGTCGGCAATCTCTTAGAGCGAATAGAAAAAGATAATGGTTTACTGATAGAAAAACGTCTGGTCCCTCTTGGCGTTATCGGGATGATTTACGAGGCGCGCCCTAATGTAACAGTGGATGCGGCAACATTATCATTGAAAACAGGCAATGCTGTCATTTTACGTGGTAGCTCTTCTGCCAAATTTTCTAATATGGCCCTTGTGGCAAGTATTCATCGTGCACTTAGAAAAACGTCTATCCCTATGGACGCTGTACAATTAATCGAGGATACAAATCGTGAAACTGTCAAAGAATTATTCCATTTAAAAGAATACTTAGATGTTTTGATTCCTCGTGGAGGAAAGGCACTTATTGACTTAGTAGTAAATGAGGCCACTGTACCAGTGTTAGAAACAGGTGCTGGCAACTGTCATATTTACGTAGACCAAACTGCCGATTACATAAAAGCAGAAAAAATTTGTATCAATGCGAAAACACAACGCCCTTCTGTTTGTAATGCAGCAGAAAGCTTACTTATTCATTCCGATTGGTTTAATGAGCATGGTAAACAGTTATTAAGTGCCATCCATCAAGCAGGTGTCACAATTATCGGTGATGAAATCGTTTGTCAAGCTCTTGATTTCGCTCATCCAGCAACAACAGAAGACTATGCAACTGAATATTTAGATTTAAAAATAAGCGTTAATATTGTGGAAAACGTTTATGAAGCAATCGAGCACATTAATAAATACGGTACAAACCACTCTGAAGCCATCATGACGGAGGATCAGTTAGTAGCGGATACTTTCTTAAATAGCGTGGATGCTGCAGCTGTCTATCATAACGCCTCTACTCGTTTCACAGACGGCTTTGAATTTGGCTATGGTGCAGAAATCGGCATTAGTACGCAAAAATTACATGCTCGTGGGCCAATGGGATTACCTGCGTTAACATCTACAAAGTATTACATTCACGGTAACGGACAAATCCGAGAATAATTGTAGAACTATTAATGAAAAGCCGGCAGTTGACATACGCTGTCGGCTTTCTTTGCTTATTTTTTGCACTTTGGGATTGAAAGATTTGTAGAGGAGCTAGGGCAGATTCTACTCCTAGCCGAGCAGTTCTGACCTCTACCTGGCCAAAGAACTTTGATAACGGAGCGGAAAAACGTTAATTCTCTTCTATTTTCACAAGCGTCAAACATTATAAAGGAAAGAAGGTTTTGTATGAACATTTCAGCAATTATAAAACTAACTGTTTCAATGGCCCTTTTTGGCTCCATTGGATTTTTTACCGTTCATACTGGCGTTCCTGCTACCGAGCTAGTTTTTGTCAGATGTATTTGCGCTACCCTCTTTCTAGGAGGGATGTGGCTCGTTACAAGTGGTCATAAAACGGAGAAATGGGATAAAAAAGAAATAGTACGTACACTTATTTGTGGTGTTTTTATCGTCTTAAACTGGGTATTTTTATTTAAAGCCTTTGAAGAAATGTCGATTTCTATTGCCATTTCTATCTATAATTTAGCACCAATATTCGTATTAATTTTTGGCGCATTGTTTTTAAAAGAAAAGATGACTATCCAAGCATTGCTAGCAACATTAACTTGTTTTATTGGCAGTATGTTCATTATCGGCTTAAATAATTTTTTGTCACTCTCTGAATTTATGAAATCAGGCTTTATTTGGGCGTTACTGTCTGCGTTATTTTACGCGTTTACGATGCTAACAAGTAAAACCATCACAAAACTTAGCTCCTACGCATTAACATTCATCCAAACAGCAGTCGGAATTGTCATACTATTCCCGTTTGTTGATTTTTCACTGTTTGAAGGCTTAACGACAACGAACTGGCTTTATATTTTAGGAACAGGCTTTATTCATACAGGCTTTGTTTACTATTTATTTTTTGATAGTATTCGTAGTCTCTCTACAATTCTAGTTTCTGTTTTAGTATTTATTGACCCGGTTGTGGCTATATTACTTGATATGCTGTTGCTTGATTTTATGCCGAGCTTCATGCAAACAGTTGGTATTGCATTAATTTTTGGCGGCATTTTTTACACAATTTACGTACCAAAGAAAAGGCGTTTGTCTCAGGTTTAGTTTTTATCTATCTTCATTCAGCGGATGTTTTTTGTAGCGAAAGCGATGCGTCAGTTACAGATTTTTTTTGTAACGTAAGTGAAACGTCAGTTACAGATTTTTTTGTAACGTAAGTGAAACGTCAGTTACAGAAGACTCCCACCTTTAAAGGTGAAGAGATGAATGCGGGTGTGCTTCCTTTTCAGTGGATATCCAAACACATACTGAAATAGAGGAACTCAGTCTAAGAACGCCAAGGGCAAGGTGATAGAAAGGTCGAACAGTACGACGAATAGAAATGAAGGCGACGGAACCGACTGGCAGTACGACGGATACAAAGCGCATAGTGACGGAAAGGTCGAACAGTACGACGGATAGAAATGAAGACGACGGAACCGACTGGCAGTACGACGGATACAAAGTGCAAAGCGACGGAAAGGTCGAACAGTACGACGGATAGAAATGAAGGCGACGGAACCGACTGGCAGTACGACGGATACAAAGTGCAAAGCGAAGCGNGTGCAAAGCGACGGAAAGGTCGAACAGAGCGACGGATAGAAATGAAGGCGACGGAACCGGCTGGCAGTACGACGGATACAAAGCGCATAGTGACGGAAAGGTCGAACAGTACGACGGATAGAAATGAAGGCGACGGAACCGACTGGCAGTACGACGGATACAAAGTGCAAAGCGACGGAAAGGTCGAACAGAGCGACGGATAGAAATGAAGGCGACGGAACCGACTGGCAGTACGACGGATACAAAGTGCAAAGCGACGGAAAGGTCGAACAGAGCGACGGATAGAAATGAAGGCGACGGAACCGACTGGCAGTACGACGGATACAAAGTGCAAAGCGACGGAAAGGTCGAACAGAGCGACGGATAGAAATGAAGGCGACGGAACCGACTGGCAGTACGACGGATACAAAGTGCAAAGCGACGGAAAGGTCGAACAGAGCGACGGATAGAAATGAAGGCGACGGAACCGGCTGGCAGTACGACGGATACAAAGCGCATAGTGACGGAAAGGTCGAACAGTACGACGGATAGAAATGAAGGCGACGGAACCGACTGGCAGTACGACGGATACAAAGTGCAAAGCGACGGAAAGCCACGCCCTGTGGCAATTCTTCTGTGCGAAAGCAAAGCGTCAGCAACAATTACGCCAAGGCGGAATTAATTGATATAGAGGAGGGTTTTTCGTGAATAAACTTTATGCAATTGGTGAATTATTAATTGATTTTACGCCTACTGAGCAAAATACCTCCCTTGCTACAGTAGAGCTATTTACTAAAAATGCTGGTGGGGCCCCTGCCAATGTTGCTGCTGTTTGTGCAAAACTTGGGCAACGAGCAGCTCTCATCACACAGGTAGGTCAAGATGCTTTTGGAGATTTTCTTGTAGAAACGTTAAAAAAGGCTGATGTTGATACGAACTATATCGTTCAAACTGTTGAGGGTGAAACAAGTTTAGCCTTCGTTTCCTTGACAAATGACGGAGGCCGTGACTTCTTATTTTATCGTCGTCACGCAGCAGATTTGCTTTACAACAAAGAACAACTTCCGCCCAATATATTAACAGGTAAAGATATTCTTCATTTTTGTTCAGTTAATTTAGTGGAAAGCCCAATGAAACATGCACATGTGTCCTTGATAGAACAGGCTCATCAGGCTGGTAGTCTTGTTTCATTTGATCCCAATGTTCGATTGCCATTATGGAATGATGAGAAGGCATGTCGTCAAACTATTTTAGAATTTTTACCAAAGGCCCACATTGTTAAATTATCTGAGGAGGAGCTTTTATTTTTAACGGCTATGGAGGACGAAGAAATAGCAGTCCAAACATTATTTCAAGGGAAAGTACAAGTACTCATAATTACTCGGGGAGCAGAAGGTGCAAGTCTTTACACTAACAAGCTTCATGTCAAAGTGCCAGCTGACGAGGTCCATGCAATTGATACAACTGGAGCGGGCGATGCTTTTATTGGAGGAGTGTTAAGTATTTTCCTTAGCAAGCAGATTACAGCGATAAACTTAGTCGACTTTTGTAAGCAGTACGCTATCCCCCTCCTTACATTCGCGAATCGCTATGCAGGAGCTTCAACAGAAAAACATGGTGCCATTGCATCTTATCTTGCCAAGCATGAACTGTCATTTAAAAATGACATGATCTTTTGAATATATTGGAACTTATTCTGTTGTCATTCGTATTAGGTAGAGACAAGTTAAATAAGAGGAGGAGCTCTAGTGAAATCTATTACAAAAAAACGAACAAAAGCATTTCTCATTGATTTGGCAATTTCAACGGCTGTCACAGCTGGTGTAGAATATGTCTTGCGAAAAAAAGTGAAAAACGAGGCGATTCATGCCATTGTCACACCAACAGTCGTGATGTGGTCACTTGAATTTGCACAATTACGTAAAAAAGGGCAAACAGTTGGCTACAAAAAAATGGGACTCGAACTTGCAAATGAAAATGGGTCAGAGCTAACTTCCCCTCAAATTATCAAGCGCATGGCTTACCGAGACACAATTAGTACATTCGATTACTTGAAAAATCCAAAAGCATTTGAACAACAAAATGGACAACTTCTTCCTCACGACAGCTTCTCAGGTACTGTTGTAAAAGAAGTCTAGAAAAATAGAGCTGCTCAAATATAATTTTGGGCAGCTTGTTTTAATATATAGGGAATAAATTATTGCGTTGTGAAGGAAGAAAATATCGAAGAAGGACGTCATGATTTCCCAGCTGCCTACTGTTAAACCAACCTTCTTCGATAAACCAACTAGTAATGCGTCGAACGGAGATGTACCAAGCTTAGATTGCATCAGATGCCGCTAAAGTATAGTGTATATTTCCATTTCTGCTACCTGTACATACTACTCCCTATTCAATTGCTTTTTCATTAAAATATGTGGGATTCCACAATCCATAAACTCTTCTCCTGCACGTTTATAGCCTAATTTTTCATAAAAGCCCTCTGCATAGGATTGCGCATTTAATTTAGATTTTGTTAAACCTTTTTCAAGTGCTATTTCCTCTAGACCTTGGATTATGACTTTACCTAATCCAAATTTACGGAATTCTATTAATATACATATACGCTCTAGTTTGCCGTAACCATCAACAACTCGCAGTCTGCCAGTGCCAACGGGTTGTTCGTTATAGTACACAAAAATATGATCACATGCTGCATCTAGTGTGTCGAATTCATCATATTCTTCTTCCTTTGGAACCTTTTGCTCCTCTATAAACACTTTTTGACGAATGGCAAATGCTGTTTGTAAATCCTGTTCATCTGTTATTTTTTTCGTGTTCATCTTTATATTCCTCCTCGTTTTTTGCTGTTAGGAGCGTACTCTCCGTTGATAGAACTTTGTTTTCCGTCGGTGAGCCGTATGCTTCGCCGCTAAAACTGCTTTTTCCGCTGCTATAACCGTCCTCTTCACCGCTAGACCTGCTTTGCAAAAGAACCCCCACTGTAGATATGAAGTGAAATTTCCTTGCATGGATGATAATATATAGTATAGAGTATTTTTTATTGCAAATACAATAAATTTTTCGGAGGCAATCAATGAAGGAAATTTTGCGAGATATTGGTGCGATTGCGCGGGCACTTGATTCCATTAGTAATATCGAGTTTAAAGAACTTGATTTAACAAAGGGTCAGTATTTGTATGTCACTCGCATCTGCGAAAACCCTGGCATTATTCAGGAAAAGGTTGCTGAACTATTAAAGGTAGATCGCACAACTGCCTCCCGAGCGATTCAAAAGTTGGAGATAAAAGGCTTTATAGAAAAACGAAATGAAGTTGGTAACAAGAAAAACAAACAGCTTTTCCCAACTGACAAAAGTTTAAAAATTTACCCGTTTTTAAAGAGAGAAGGAGAATATTCGAATGCTAGAGCACTAGATGGTTTTTCTCCTGAAGAAATTGACAATGTTCACAACTTATTAATTCGTATTCGTCAAAACATTGAAATTGATTGGGAATATGTAAAAAAAGGTCATAAACGAAATTATTAAAGGCGATTCCTTGCGCTTCTGAGCATTTGGAATCGCCTTTCTTTGCGAAGAATACCTTTTTATCTCTTCACGCCATACATCCGTCCGCCTCTATCCCGGGGAACCCTTATTCACCAAATTTACTCTATTATTCTAGTTAATGTTGAAAATTTCTGACTAATCTAACATAATTATTAAAGTACATACGAAAGGTAGGTGCTTATTTATGTCGAAACATCCTCTACTTGTACGTGATGTATTAAAGCGAAAGCATTTTGAATCTGCCAAGCTAATCGCTGGACAACAAGGTCTAAATCGACAAGTACTATGGACACATATTTTAGAAATAAAAGATTTTGATACTTTAATAAATGGCGGTGAGCTCATATTAACAACCGGTGTAGGTTTACAGTTAGAGCGTGAAACACAAATTGCTTACTTGGAAAACCTTATTCGTAACGGTGCTGCAGCTCTTTGTATTGAGATTGGTGATTATTTTAATTATGTTCCTGCAGAACTAGTTGCAATGGCTAATGCTCATGATTTTCCTATCATCATTTTTGAAGAGGTTGTAAGATTTATCGATATTACGCAGGATCTACATACTTACATTATTAATCAGCATCAGCAAGCATTAACACAGCTTGATACGATATCAAGGACTTTTATGGAATTGTCGTTAATGCCAAATGGGATTTTAAAAATTTTACAGGTGCTTCATCAAGATACAGATGCATTATTTTTATTTGTCTCTGAAGATACAAAAAGCTTTTATTATCCAATAGAAGCCAAAAAGTATTTACATCTTATGGAGGACCACTGTCAGCAACTAGAATTACACGAACCCATTCAACTAATGTCCATTGATAAAGATCATTTCGTCATCATTCCTGTCAATGGACTTGGACAAGTATGGGGCTATTTATGTATGCGTTCTGCACTGCCGAAGCCAAGTGATTATACATTGTTAAACCTTGAACGTGCAACGATGTCTATTGCCCAAATATTAATGCGTAATCGAATGCTACAGGAACGGCAGCAAAGTCGTGAGGATGAATTTATCCTCGCCTTAATACAAGGAGAACCGATTGATCTTCAGTATTATCAAAGTTATTTGCCGATGGAAAGTCGCAACTTATTTTATCGCGTAGTCGTATTTAATATGCTTGATTATGCCAATACCTTTTCAGAGGAAGACTGGCAAGAAATACAGCTACAAAATGTCATGTTTGTTCGCTCCATTATAAAAAAACTTGGCTTTTTCCCTACCGTGTCGGTTCGACAGCATGAAATTATTATCCTTGCATTTTACATTGCTGCAGATGATATGGAGGAAAATCGCGACTCTTTTAATCAAGCTATACAGCAGATTGTTGCTCGAAAAACACCACAGCTTTTCGAGCAAATAACCCTTACCTTTGGTATTAGCAATGTTTATCAATCCATTAACAGCGTACAGCAAGGCTATAAAGAGGCAAAAACAACCATTCAAATGCAACACAATGAACTTGCTTCTTCTATTTACTACAAGGATTTAGGTGTTTACAGATTGTTATTACATCAGGATCATGTTGCCCTTTTGCAATACGTTAAAGATTATTTACAAGAAATACTGTTGATTGATCAAAAGAACGGTAATGACCTTTATCAAACGCTCTGTGTTTATTTAGCATGTAATGGTGCCAAGAATGATACAGCTGAACAACTATTTATTGTCCGTCAAACACTCTATAAGCGAATTGAACGACTAGAAAATATTTTAGGAGCTGATTTTTTACAGGCCCCTCACCGCCTCAATATAGAAATAGCGGTGAAGGCCTATGAATTATTGAAAAAAACAGCACCTGATATTTTACGCTTTTGAACGTGGATCCATAAAATCGCGTAATGCATTGCTAAGCATATACAAACCTAATACAAGTACTGTAATGGCCCCACCTGGTGCATAAGTGTACCAAGGGGCTCCAACTAAATAAGCTTGTGAATCTTTTAACATTCGTCCCCAACTAGGGTTTGGTGGCTGCACTCCAAGCCCTAAATAACTCAGTGCCGCCTCCGCAAGCATCGCAGTTGCAAAGGTTACAGTTGCGGCGACGATAATCTGCGATGAAATATTGGGTAATATATGGCGAAACATTATGCTATAAGGTTTTGCGCCGATTAACTTTGCTGCTAAGACATATTCAGTGTCACGATGTTGGACGAATCCACTACGCGCAATTCTAGCAATGGCCGGTATAGCAATAATGCCTAATGCAATAGCAGTATTAACAATCCCTGGCCCAAATACCGCAACGAGCATTAAAGCTAATATAATTCCTGGAAAGGCCATTAATGCATCCATCATACGCATAAAAATTTCATCGATCCAGCCTCCTACATACCCCGCTATCCCCCCAATTAAAATACCAAAAATTGTTCCGATAAATACCGTTAGTAGTCCGACTGTAAAGGCCGTTTGTGTCCCTTTCATAATACGGCTAAAAATATCACGACCAAATTCATCCGTACCAAAAAGATAATCACTACTTGGGCTACGTAATTTTTGAGGTATATTCATCGAGTTCACATCATGCGGTGTATAAAAAAAGCTGATAATCATTACGATTAGAAAACCGACAATGACTAGTAGACCAATGATTAAATTGATATTTTTCATGTACCTTTGTATATTTTTCATCGTATCCACCTTTCATCGTAATCGGATTCTAGGATCTAACACAGAATATAAAATATCGACCATAAAATTGATCATGACCACCGCAACAGTAATATACATCACGATTCCCTGTACTAATGGAAAATCACGATTACTTATAGCCGTGATGAGGAGTTGACCGACACCCGGTAGCGAAAATACTTGCTCCACAATAATCGTTCCAGCAACAACTTCAGCCATGATCAATCCAAATACCGTTAATATTGGAATCATCGAATTTTTTAAGACATGCTTATACATAACATTTTGCTCAGACATCCCTTTACTGCGAATCGTACGCACATAATCGAGCTGAACTTGCTCTAAAATGGCTGTACGAACATAACGAAAATTGACCGCAATTTGCGGAATCGCAATTGTTAATGCTGGGAGAATGAGCGTACTTAGCGCTCCTGCTACACTTTGCGTCCACGGAATATACCCACTTATTTTAAAGAAGCTGAACTGCATGCCAATATATAAAATGAGTATCATGCCAAGCCAGAAAGAAGGAATGGCCATGCCAACTTGCGTCACTGTCGACAGCGACACATCACTGAGCTTATTTTGTCTTCTCGCCGCAAACATCCCTAATGGTAAGGAAATGATTAACACCATTAAGAGGGTGAGCCCAGCCAATGACATCGTGACAGGAAGTCTGTCAAATAATAATTCTTTTACTGGCATTGAAAAACGAATGGAATTTCCTAATTCCCCTGTCAATAATCCCTTCATCCAATCCATATATTGCTCATAAAGGGGGCGATTCAAGCCAAGCTCTGATCGCAAATTTTCAATTTGTGTGGGATCCGCTTCGGTGCCTAACATTGTCCGAACCGGATCACCAGGTAAAATTTGAAAAACACCGAATGTAATCATCGAAACTAGAAGGATGGTTGTTATTAACAGGATGAACCGACGTATAATATACATCATCAAGCACTCATCCCTTTCTAGTTAGAAATTTTAACCTCAGACATATCATGGAACCAGAATGGATAACTCTTTAATCCAGCAATTTGCTTTTTAGAGCCCCAAACAATTTGATAATCTGCGATGTATACCGCTGCTGCCTGCTCAGCTAAAATTTCCTGTGCACGATGGTAATAGTCAATTTGTTTTGCCTGATCTCTTTCCTTTAAAACGTCTGCCATAATTTTGTCGTATTCATCATTTTTAAATTTGAAAAAGTTTTCACTATCATTCGTTGAAATGTAATCATTTAAAATTTCATAGGCAGATGCACGACCTGTTAAATCGATCGTTGTCATTTGATAGTCGCGTCCAAAGTAAACTCGGTCTAGCCAAATGCCCCATTCTACAACCTCAATTTCCACATCAATACCGATTTCCTTTAAATTAGCCGCTACGATTTGCGCGATATTTGAATACATATCATTATGCGAAGACACTGTAATTTTTGTTTTAAAGCCATTTGGATAGCCCGCTCCTGCTAATAATGCTTTGGCTTTTTCCACATCACGCTTATACATATTTTCTAAGCCTTTCTTTTGATAGTCCCCCATCGCCGGACTCATATTTGAACCAAGTGGTACAGCATAGCCTGCAAACACTGAGTCAATAATATCGGACTTACTAACCGCGTAGTTAATGGCTTGACGCACCTTTACATTATCAAAAGGTGCTTTCGTTTCATTAAATGTAACGATTAATGATGAGTTATTATTTTGATGAGATAAGTTATAGTTATCTCCTACTTCACTTACGCGCTGCCAAGGTACACTCGTTAAATCGACTTCATTGGCCATTAAACTCATAATCGCTGCTTGATCATCCGATTGGAAGGTAAACGTTACTTTGTTCAAGTATGGTAACCCTTCCTTCCAGTAGTGTTCATTTTTCTTCAATTCTAAATTAGTACCTGGAGAGTATTTTACATAAGCAAACGGTCCCGTACCTATCGGGTTTTCATTATGCTTTCCATCATTGCTTTTTGGTAAGATAGCTGATTGTCGAGCAGTTAATGAATATAAGAAGTTAGAGTTCGGCTCTTTTAGCTTGATCACAAATGTATTAGCATCTGGTGCTTCTGTTGAGGCAACATTATCAAAGCTGTTTGACATCTTTTCACCACCGTTTTTCCCCATTAAACGATCAAATGAATACTGAATATCCTCAACAGTTAAATCCTCACCATTATGAAATTTCACTCCCGGACGAATATTGAATGTGTATGTTAAACCATCTTCAGATATTGCATAGCTTTCGGCTAACCCTTCTATTAAAGTTCCATCTGTTTCCGGTGCCATTAGTCCTTCAAAAATATTAAGAATCATTTGGTACGAAATAGATGCTGTTGCCTTATGTGGATCTAAAAAATCTGGATCATCATTAACACGGACTACGATGTCTTGAGGTAAATCTGCTACTGACTTTCCACCAGAACTTGCATCTTTTCCGTCATCATTTGAACAGGCACTTATTAGTAAACCTACTATCAATATCAACAACAGTATCAACCAATTGTTCTTCAGCCTCATGTCATTTCCCCCTATCCCCTATGTGCTCATTATTTGAATGCTTTTAAAGCTTTCTACTTCATCTAATTTATCAGCAGCTTTAATGCCAGCAATGATCGCTACCTCCATAGCTCTCGTAGCCAAATGGCCCAAATAGTCAACTGGATATGTTTTATCTCCTGTACCTAGCACGAAAATCGTATCTCCATCCAGCATTGTGTGAACAGGATAAATCGTCCGTGCGAGAGCATTTTGTGTAAGCTGAGCTATTTTTTTCGCCTCTGCTTTTGTCAGCCTGGCATTCACTGCAATGACACCGATTGTCGTATTCGTACCAGACAATGCTTCCGATTGCACATACTCTTCTAAATAAGCACAGCAATCAATCCATTCCCCTGTTTTCGGATTCCTTGCACCTGCTAGTGTTTCTCTTGTATTAGGATCTTTTACATCCCCAACAGCGTTGACAGCCACAATGGCGCCAACAACAACACCCTCTTTGCCAGCTATAGAGGCACTACCTAGCCCCCCTTTCATACAAAATTGAGGACCTGCCAATTTACCTATCGTCGCACCATAACCGGCTCCTGTATTACCATTTGCAAATGGACCAATAACCGCACTCTTAGCTGCTTCATAGCCCATTCGAGCAGTAGGTCTTGTCTTTGGATCACCGATAAATAGATCGAACAGTACAGCACTAGGAACAATTGGAATGGTAGCAACACCTGCATCCACACCAATACCCTGCTCCTCTAAAAATTGCATGACTCCTGTCGCAGCATCCAATCCGAATGCACTTCCTCCGGACAAGCAAATCCCATGTACATGATTAATTTCGTTAATAGGATCAAGTGCATCAGTCTCTCGAGTGCCTGGTGCAGAACCTCTTACATCGACACCGCAAACTGCACCATTTTCCACTAAAATCGCTGTACAGCCAGTAATTCCTTCACTATTTTCTGCATGCCCAACCTTAACTCCAGGCACATCTGTAATATTTCCAAACATAATACACACCTCACTCTACGAAAACAAAATTTTCAGTTTACTTATCATATAAAAAGCACGCTACCCGTTGTTGTATATTTTCTTCCTGAAGCACAGGTCGCTCCTGATGACATCTTTCCATCACATATGGACAACGTGTATGAAACACACAACCTACAGGAGGATTCATAGGGCTTGGCAATTCTCCCTGTAACGATATTTCTTGTTTCGGTTTATCAAAATTGATAATTGGAATGGCTGATAGCAATGCCTGCGTATATGGATGCAGAGGATTCGCATATAATTCTTTCTTTGCGCCAATTTCCACTACCCTCCCTAAATACAAGACAGCCACTCGATCGCTAATATGTTTCACAACGCTTAAATCATGTGAAATAAATAAATAGGTCAAATGAAATTCATCCTGTAAATCCATCATTAAGTTCAAGACCTGTGACTGCACCGAAACATCTAGTGCAGACACAGGCTCATCTGCAATAATGAACTCTGGATGAATAGCAAGCGCCCGCGCAATCCCGATTCGTTGTCTTTGGCCGCCGGAAAATTCATGCGGGAACTTTTGCATAGCATCTTCTGGTAAACCAACCTTTTGTAAAAGCTCCTTTACACGTTCTTTGCGTTGCTCTTTCGTTAATGTTAATTGTAGCTTCATCGGCTCTTCGATAATGGCACCTATTCGCATACGAGGATTGAGTGATGCAAAAGGATCCTGAAAAATCATTTGCATTTGATTACGATAGGTTTGCAGCTTACTTCCCTTTAACTGCTGAATGGGCTGTCCTTTATAGAAAATTTCTCCCTCGGTCGGTTCAACGAGTTTTAAAATAGTTCGACCAAACGTCGATTTCCCTGAGCCGGATTCTCCAACGATACCAAGTGTCTCGCCACGGAAAATTTCAAGAGAAATATCATCGACTGCTTTAATGACCTTTTTCTCTTCCTTCATCGACTTACGTTTCACAGGAAAGTAGGCTTTTAAATGATTAATTTCAAGCAAAACTTCTTTCTTCGTCATAATCAAGCGCCCCCTTCTCCGTGAATAAATGACAGCGCACTTTATGCTCGTCTTGAATATGGATTACCTCAGGCTGCACCTCATGGCATCGTTCCATCGCAAATGGACAGCGTGGTGCAAAGCGACAGCCCTCTGGTAACGCATAAGCTGGTGGAACAGTGCCTGGGATTGACGGCAACCTTTTAACATCTGCGTCTAGATTAGGCATTGTTTTTAAAAGAGCAGATGTATACGGATGCTTTGGATTCATAAAAAGCTCTCGCACGGGTGCTTCTTCTACGATTTGTCCTGCATACATGACCATAACTCGGTCTGCCGTTTCCGCTACAACGCTCATATCATGCGTAATAAATAATATAGCCGAATGATGTTCTTCCTTCATCTTCATCATAAGCTTTAAAATTTGTGCTTGTACTGTTACATCAAGTGCCGTTGTCGGCTCATCAGCAATCAGCAACTGAGGGTTATTGGACATGGCAATCGCAATCATGACACGCTGACGCATACCACCTGATAATTGATGCGGATATTCAGCAATAACCTTTTCTGCATTGGCAATACCAACTTCTTTTAAGAGTTGTAGAGATTTCTCCCTCGCTTCTTTTTTTGAAATCCCTTGATGCCTACGAATTCCTTCCATCATTTGATTAGCGATTGTAAAAACTGGATCTAATGATGTCATCGGCTCTTGAAAAATCATACTAATTTCCTTGCCTCTTATATTGCTCATCTCTTTATTTTTATAGTCTAAGAGATTTTTACCATTCAATTTAATCGTACCAGCTGTAATTTCTCCTGGTGGTATGGGCAGTAACCGCATAATGGATAACGATGTAATACTTTTACCGCTTCCAGACTCACCTACAAGCGCAACCGTCTCTCCCTTACGAATGGCAAAGCTCACATCATCAACAACTTTCGCCTGCTGACCATTTTTTAAATGGAATTTTATTTTTAAATGATTTACCTCTAGGAGCACCTGATTTTCTTTTGACTGATCCATATGCATTCCTCCATCTCATATTTGATTTGGTGGTGCATAGCGTATTGCGATATTTTTCATTTGCGTATAATTTCTTAACGCCACAAAACCTTTTTCTCGACCAATACCGCTCTTTTTATAGCCACCAAACGGCATTTGAATTCCGCCTGCTGCTCCATAATTATTGATAAACACTTGTCCAGCCTGCACTCGACTTGCGACATAATGGGCAGTATCTATATCCTTTGACCACACACCTGCAACTAAACCGTAGTCTGTACTATTCGCTAAGGCAATTGCTTCCTCAACCGTCGTAAACGTCAATACAGTCAACACAGGTCCGAATATTTCCTCCTGTGCAAGTGCATCATTTGCTTCTACCCCTGCAAGTATTGTTGGTTCAACATAATAGCCCTTTTCATAGCCTTCAATCGTCAGTGTTTCACCACCAGTGACCACATAACCATCTTCCTTCGCCTTTTGCAGCAGTGTTGAAATCTTCGTATATTGTCGTTCATTTAGAAGTGGCCCCATATCAACGTCTGCCTCACCCGGACCAACTTTTAAAGCTTGGAATTTTTGCACTAATTGCGCGATAAAGGTCTCTTTCACACTTTCTTCAATAAGTAATCTGGCCCCTGCTGAGCATGTTTGTCCGGCATTCTGAATAATGGCACGTACAACTCCATCAAGTGCTTGCTCCATGTTGGCGTCCGCAAAAACAATATTTGGTGATTTCCCACCAAGCTCTAACGTTACAGGTACAACATTTTCAGCAGCTGACTTCATCACTGCAATGCCTGTTGGAACAGAGCCTGTGAACGTAATATGATTGATATCAGGATGAGATGTTAAATATGGCCCAACTTCACGACCTAAACCTGTAATATGCTGAAAAATACCTCTTGGCAATTTACCCGCAAACCATTCCGTTATGGCGTGTGTAGTTAATGGCGTATCCTCCGCACTTTTGACAATTACTGCATTGCCAGTAGCAATGGCAGCCGCTACACTTCTCGCAGTAATTTGAATAGGATAATTCCAAGGCACGATATGTACGGTAATTCCGACAGGCTCTAACACTACCGCATTTAAAATGCCGTCTTCAATGGGAATCGTGTCCCCCATTACTTTATCAGCAGCTCCCCCATAAAACTCAAAATAGCGAGCTGCTGCTTCAATATCTGCTCTCGCTTGTGTTAACGGCTTTCCAACATCACGACATTCTAATAAACTCCATTCCTCTGCATGCTTGCGTATATAGTGGGCAAATTCAACAAGTAGCTGTCCTCGTTCATAGGCCTTTATTTTCCGCCACTCTTCACTTTCAAACGCTACACGTGCAGCACGTACAGCCTTGTCGACATGAGTTTTACTTGCATTCGTAATTTGGGCAATGACTTCACCAGTAGAGGGGTTCATAACATCTAATAATGCCTCCATACTAGCGTGAACCCACTCTCCATTTATCAACATCGGAATTTTTTTCACCTTATCCCTCCTATAGTCCACGACCACCGTCTACATGTAATGTCGTTCCTGTAACCATACTCGCTGCATCAGAGAGTAAATAACTTACTGCTCCTGCAATGTCTGATGGATCTACTAAGCGTCCAAGGGGGACCGATTGAACAAAGACACTTTGCTTTGTTTGCTCGATGTCTGCTCCTTGTGCCGTAAATTGACTGAGCATCTGTGTATCAGCTGGCCCTGGGTGAATCGTGTTAACACGTAATTGAAACGGCGCTAGCTCAATAGCTAAACCACGTGTAAAGCTCTCTGCCGCCCCTTTAGAAGCAATATAAGCCTGCAAACCTGGGCGTGGACGTACAGCAGAAATGGATGCGATTGTTACAATGGAGCCCTTTTGCCGCTCTTTCATATAAGGAACGACTGCCTTTGTTGTAATAAATAAGCTTTTAACATTGACATCCATTAACCGATTCCACTCGTCCATCGATACTTGCTCAATTGGTGTTGCTGCCTGCGCTATACCAAGCGCATTGACAAGTCCATCAATCCGTCCATACTTGGCAAAAACCTGCTTGAATACTTCGTTCACATGCTCCTCTTGCAAGACATTGACTTCAAAGCATTGCAAGGCATCCTGCGCTAAATCGCTAAGAGAAGCTACTGATAAATCGAGCCCAACTACAATATTGCCCTTTGCAAGCTGCTCCTGAATAATGGCTTTTCCCATACCGCCGCCAGCACCTGTCACGATGATGACCTGTTGTTCTACTGCCATGCTATACACCCCTTGCCGCTAAATTCATTTTGATAATTTCCTGACAAATCGCATCACCCATTTGTGCTGTTGTCGCCTGTCCACCAATATCTGCGGTTTTCACGATCCCTTCTCGAAGAACCGTCTCAATCGCATGAACAATTAGCTCTTCTAAATCCGATCTCCCAATATGTCCAAGCAACAAAGCAAGTGACCAAATTTGTGCAATTGGGTTTGCTATACCCTTTCCTGCAATATCTGGTGCTGACCCATGCACAGGCTCAAACATAGACGGGAATGCCTTTTCTGGATTTAAATTAGCTGACGGTGACAACCCAAGACCACCAACAATGGCAGACCCTAAATCTGATAAAATATCTCCGAATAAATTGGAGGCAACAACAACCTGAAAATCTTGCGGTCGCTCCACGAAATAGGCTACTAAAGCGTCGATATAGATAGATTCTAGCTCTAGCGCTGTTGAGCTTTGCGCAAGAATTCTTCTAGTATGCTCATCCCAGAACTTCATTGAATGAATAATAGCATTCGATTTTGTCGCACTCGTAATTTTTGTTTTGCCATTTTTATAGGCATAATCACAGGCGGCTTGGACAATTTTTTCAATTCCGATACGTGTCATAATCGTGTTTTGAATGGTCATTTCCTGTGGTTGATTTTGATAAATTCGACCACCACTATCGGAATATTCCCCCTCCGCATTTTCCCGGAAGATAACAAAATCAATATCTCTTCCGTTGGCAAGCGGTGAGGCTATGCCAGGTAATGATTTAATCGGACGGAAATTAACATATTGCTGGAAGTTTTTTCGTATCGGCATAATTAATTCCCATACGGTAACGTCATCAGGAACACGAGCATCTCCAATAGCCCCGAATAATATCGCATCAAATTCTTTTAATATATCTAATGCATTGCATGGCATCATTCGGCCGTGCTTAAGGTAATAATCTGAGCTCCAAGGAAAAATGGTTGTTTCTATTTGTAAAGACGAATCGTGTTCCTGAAGAGAATTTAGTATCTTTAGTGCTTCTTCCATAACTTCCTTTCCGATGCCATCCCCTGGAATAATTGCGATTTTTGTGTGAGTCATTGTACATCACCTGCTAAAAACTTTAATGCTGCTAAACGGTAAATAGCTGTTGTTTCTGCTAATTCTTCGATATCAACATATTCGTCAATTTGGTGGGGCATATCACGATCACCAGCTCCAACGGTAACAATGGGTACTCCATGAACATGAAGGAACGTTCCATCTGTAGCCCCTGGGACACCGTTATATTTCGGCTCTTTTTCCGTTACCTCAGCGACTGCCTCATAAATGGCTTGTACAACAGGATCCTCCTTCGCAGTTGCTGTAGCAGGGCGATTGTCAAGCACTGTTAGCTCAACTTTAAAATCTGGATCATCTGCTTGCAGACGCTTGATAATTGCCTCGATTTTACCGAGAAGCTCATCATGATCCTGTGCAGGTACAGTACGAATATCAAGCGTCGTCATACAATGATCAGGAATCACATTGATTTGCGCATCCCCTTTTACGGGTGCTCGTAAAATCGTTGGTGTAATAGATGGCCAATTAAGCATCGGATCACGCCCTAAACGTGCTTGCTCTTCTTTTTCCAATTTTTCAAGCTCCACGATAAAGCGTGCCATTCGCCAGTTTGGGTTAATGCCGCTCCAAGAAATTGCACCGTGCGCCATTTTACCGAAAATATCTACTTTCAAGCGTATTGCCCCACGTTGTGCGATACATACATTATTTTCCTCTGGCTCACAGATAATCGCCCCATCCACATCATCTGCCCAGCCATTTTTTATAAAATGTTTAATACCTAGCATCAATCCTTCTTCATCACATGGAATACATAAAATAATCTTACCTGTAAATTCTTCCTGATCCAGTAACAACGACTGACAAGCTGTAATCATACACGCAAGATTTCCTTTTGTATCATTTGTGCCTCGGCCATACATTCGACCATCCATAATTTCTGCACCGAATGGATCGTACGTCCATGCTTCACGATTTCCTTCAGTAACGACATCTGTGTGTCCTTCAAAGAGGAGTGTTTTTCCTGGCCTACCCGAATCAATAATACCAATGACATTCGGCCTGCCTGGCACTACCTCCTCTATATGTGTTTCAATCCCGAGATCACGTAAATATTGAGCGACAAAATTCGCGACTTCTTGTTCATTGCCATTCGGATCATCTTCCCGATAAACGCTTTCTATACGCACTAGCTTTTGTGTAAGCTCAATAACTGCTTTTCGGTCACGTATATAAGATTCCGTTGTCTTTAAACTTGTTACTGTCATTTATAAGTCCTCCTTATTTTATAGAATATTCTGAATTCAAATAATTCTATCATTGTCCTATTAAACAAGTATTAGACAATTTGTTAATAATATATAGAATGCTATTAACTTTATGTTTAGTAGTAAAAAACTAGAAAACAACAAAATTATCTATCTTATGTTGTTTTTCGATAAAAAAAAGATTGGATCATTTTCATAATGTAGGGTTGATTTCCGTTCCGGCTGGGCCCGTCCGATCTCCACTACAATCAACTTATTCGCATGACTTAGGTTTTATCAACATGTCATCTCATTTTTCGGTGATAAAAAAATAAATAGCTTTTAGTTTTAAGCTGTTCTCGAAAAGATTGTTGCTATTCAACTGACGGAGCAGATTAGTGCAGCGAGGAAGTATGATAAAAAAATCAAACATACTATGCATTTAAGGTGATCAGGCTGGGACATAACTAAATGGTTCCTTCATAAAGCCGAATAATCTCTAAATTAACAAAACACGATAAATAGAAAAACCGAACTATCCAATGAAACACTTCATGAGCGTTTCATTGGATAGTTCGGTATTTTTGTTGGCTGAAACACTTTTGTCCCAGCCTCCTTATTTTTTTCTAATCAGTGTATCCCCAAGAGGGATTCCAACCACAACAACCAAAACCGTTAGAATTACTAGGGCTCTAAAAATAAAATACGCAACTTGATCGAACATCGTATCTCTCCTTCTTTTCTGAATAATCCCTACCTTATATTCCGTAATTACCCAATTCCTATTGAAGAGTCAAACTAAACTAATAATACACAAAATCATTTGTGCTTTATTAGTTTAGTTTACTTCATTACAACGTATGTATGCAGTCTTCACTTTTTATATTTTGCTATCTTCAACAATAGGGCGCGATTGTTTAATAAGCTTCGCTGTTCTTCTTAACTTATGAAGATCATTAAGTTGCATAGGCAGCTCTTTTTTTCTTTATTGAACTAATGAAGCATTTAGCTAAACAAGTTATAAAATGAAAAGAAAAAAATAATTAAAAAAGCATTCAGGGACAGTTCACCCTTGAATGCTTTTTCGCTTCTTTTATTAAGAGTGGATTTCCTGTACACGTCCAATCTGTCCATCTATTAGCCTGACTTTAATTCCGTGGGGAAGAGTGCCCAATTTGGTAAAAATATCTTAAATGATATCTCTGGTAATCTTCCCTTTTTCGATCCTTTTTTAACAATATCAACAGCTTTGCCTGGTAATATGTCTTTCCAATATTGTCCGTATATCAGACACCCATTTTTCTACGGGTATTGCTTGTTTTTTTCGTTTGCTGGCTTTTCATTTTTTTTGTTGATAGGTCAGCATTCTTTTTTCCTTTATTAGCAGAGGAATGGTTCTTTTTGTTTTCAAGCTGCTGTTTTACTGCCTCTTGCAGGCTGATTTTTTTTTGAGGTACTTCGGATTGATTATTCTTGGTCATAGGAAATGCTCCTTTTTGAATATGATAGTTAGTCCAGTATAATCTATTTTCTATTATTTGTGAAACTTTTCACTTTAACATACAACAAGTGAAGACGTTTTTTTACTAACGAAGCAGTTTAGTTAAATAAGAATTAGAAATAAAAAAACTACAGTATATTGAAAAAACCACCTTATCAATTTTATATAGGGGGTATATATAAATTGAAGAGGTTTATTATAAGTATTTTGTCTTTATTTCCAGTTCCTTTCTTATTTCATTTTTACGAATATAATAGTCATCTTGCTAGCCAACACGCTGATTTTTTGTTTCCGGTATTTCTAGTGTTCATTATTGTTGTAGGTATATCATCGAGAAACATTAAATTTCCTTTGTTCTTTGGCTTGAATTTTATTATGACCGTTATTTCTTTAATATTTGGCTATTTTTTTATAGTTGATGATGGAGGTTGGTTTAAACCTTTTGGCAGAGATGCCGCCATTATATTTGTTTCAATTATTTATATTTTAGGGCAATTAATTATAAGAGTATTTTGCAAGCAAGGTCATATTAACAGCCAAAGAAAATAGTAAATATGAAACGAAAAAAGTAGTTCCTGCTAACGAAGTAGTATTTCTGTAATATATAAACTGTTTAATTTTGCTAAATCAATAAAGTTTGTGAAAGAATGTACTTAAACTAATTTTAGTTGAAGAAGAAGATAACCAAACCAGAAGTAACAATCTTTGAGAAAACAGCCTAGTTTTAAAAACATCGTGCCGCTACTATATTTGAAGGTTAAAAGACAAATTGGAACTTCCGAAAGAAATGGGATGTATACAATTTCGAAACAACAAGTTTGTTTTATCATTTATCAAAGGTTAATATCATTAGAACATTAGTAGAGAATTTTACTTTTTACCAAAAGCAACAATAAAAGAAAACCAGCGTCTCTGTTGAACTACATTCATAGCAGAGAGCTGGTTTATTTCTTTTATCCCCATTAACGGGTCACTGATTAAAGTTTCAATTTATTGCTGGCGAGATTCTGTCATTTGCTTCCAAACAGAACCTTTTGCTTCCTCACCTTGTTCGATGCGGGCAATCGCCATTTTTACTTGTAGCTTCACTTCAAACTCTTTATCTTCTGCAGCAGCCTTCAATGTCGCTAAGGATTTCTCAGTACCGACTTCATATAAGTACATAGCTGCACGCCAACGAACAAGTTTGTTTTTATCCTGTAACGCTTGCTGCATCGCGTCCTCAAATTCCACGAAGCCAAGGTCACTCATACAATCTCCTGCCGTTCGACGTACCGCTGCACTTTTGTTCTGTAATGCCTTTTCTAAATATGGAACAACTGCCACATCCTCAATCATGCCTAAATAAACGGTTGCAAGTCGACGGATAGACATTTGCTCATCTTGTAACGCTAAATCTAAAAGCGGTAAATCATCTAGCTCTGGATCTGCCATTTGGTCAAGCAGTTGGAAACGTTTTTCCCATTCTGGTTGCTTAAACTGCGCAACAGTAATTTTTAGCTTAGCTGGCTTCTCAATAGTTTTCTCAGAATCATTAATCGTTGCAATAATCTTCGCCAAACGTTCCTCAGAATAGGTTACTTCGATTTCCTGTTTTACTGCTTCCGCAATTTCCTCAAGCTCTCCATAACGTACACCATAGTCAATCCATTTACGTTGGAAAATGTAATTTTCATCAACTGCTGTCTCACTAATTTTATTGAAAGCTTCCACAAAGCGCTCACCACAGCTTACACGGTGCTCATGTTGGTTATCAAATACCTTCACTTGAAGTGGTACTTGCTTATAAAACTGTACATGAACGTACACTTCACCATAAAATTCATTGGCTACTTGTTCATTGTTTACTTCGTGTACGTCTTCACCTAACACTTGGCGAATGCTTGCTAAAATACTTTCCCATGCATACTTTGCGTTACGCTCAACAGCGAAGAAATCTGCTACATGATAAACGCCTTTAACACCTTCAATTGCCAAAATCGCTGCTGCTTCACCAGTTGCTTCATCTTTATTATCCTTTGTAAAATTATAGCTTTTGCCAAAAGGTAACTCTGTATCAACGACAATCTTCATAGAATTAGGGCTTGGTGTCGGTTCAATTGTCATAATCTTCATGTCTATCGCTCCTTATCCATTTACGATTTCATCTAAATACGACCATCTTTCAATAAGATGCTCATATTGTGCATTTAGCTCATCTAGCTTCGCCGTTAATTCTTGTAGCTTTGTAAAATCAGCACCAGCGTTGGCAATACCTTCTTCTGTCTCCATAATCGCTGTTTCCGTCTTTTCTATGTCATCAGCAATCGTTTCCCACTCTTTTTGCTCTTTAAAGGATAATTTTTTCTTGTCCGCTTTAGGCTTTTCGGTCTTAGCTTTTTCGACTTTTGGCGCTTCTACCTTTACAGCGACTTCTTGTTCACGTTTTTGTAAATATTCACTGTAAAGATCAAGCGACTCATCAACATGCCCAAGACCATCTAAAACCCACAGCTTTTTCGCAATTCGATCTAAGAAAAAGCGATCGTGGGATATAGTTATGACAACTCCAGGGAAATGCTCAATGAAATCCTCAAGCACACCTAATGTTTCAATATCCAAATCATTCGTAGGCTCGTCTAGTAACAGTACGTTTGGTTGTTCCATTAATAATCGTAATAAATGCAGACGTTTACGCTCGCCACCCGATAATTTACCGATAGGTGTACCGTGTGCATGAAGTGGGAATAAGAAACGCTCTAGCATTTGAGCAGCCGAATAGCGCACACCCTCTGCATCTGTGATATCATTTGAGGCTTCACGGATATATTCAATCATGCGCTCATTTTCATTCATTTTTGGTAGCGTTTGTTTGAAATGCGCTAACTTCACTGTCGAACCAACAAGAATTTCACCAGCATCAGGTGTAAGTTCACCTGCTAGCATGTTCAATAATGTTGATTTTCCTACACCATTTGCTCCGATAATTCCGATACGATCGCCCTGCTGTAGTAAAAATGAAAAGTTTTCAAGGATTTTTTGATGACCAAATGCCTTTGAAATATGTTCAGCCTCTAAAACCTTTCGACCGAGGCGTGTTGTTGCTAGGCTCATGTCAAGAGAAACATCCTCAGATTTACGCTCCAAGTTATCCTCTAACTGCTCGAAGCGCTGGATACGTGCCTTTTGCTTCGTAGAACGCGCTTTCGCTCCACGGCGAATCCATTTTAGTTCTGAGCGATAGCGGTTGCGATCTTTTTGTGTAGAGGCTGCTGTCATTTCCTCACGAATAGCACGAGCTTCTAAATAATCCCCATAATTCCCAGTATGACGGTATAATGTTTGATCAGCCAGCTCGTAAATATGCGTAGACAGTTCATCTAAGAAATAACGATCATGGGTAATAAATATAACGGCTCCCTTTAATCGTAACACCATTTCCTGTAGCCACTGAGTTGACTGCACATCTAAATGGTTGGTAGGCTCGTCCAATAAATAAAGATCTACCGGCTCTATTAAAACTTTAGCTAAAGCAACGCGCTTTTGCTGACCACCTGACAGTGTTAATACTTCTTTATCAAACATTTCAATGCCAAACTTCGTAAGTGCTGTCTTTGCAAGTGCATTGACATCCCATGCCTGCTCTTCATCCATACGATGCTGCAAGCTAAATAACGTTTTTTGTAAACTTTCTGAAGTCGGATTTAAGGCAAGTGCAGCAACCGTTTCCTCATATTCACGATTCAATTTTAAAATAGGTGAATTCCCTGTAAATACTGCCTGTAACACCGTTTCGCCGCTTTTAAAAGTAGGCTCCTGTGGTAAATAAGCAACACGGTATTTATTTGGGCGGTCAACTTCCATTGCATCCGCTTCGATTTCACCTGCTAAAATAGAAAGCAATGTGGATTTACCAGTACCATTAATGCCAATTAGCCCAGCTCGCTCTCCCTCATAAATCGTAAATTCAATATTTTGAAAGAGCGTTTTATCGCCCACTGTTTTCGTTAAATTTTGTACAATTAAATGACTCATTACATTTGTCCATCTCTTTCATTTAAGTGTTGTTTAGTATCCACACTACTTTTTATATGTAGTTTATTATTGCTATCCATTTTTATCATAACACCAAATGACAGGTAAACAAAGGACAACAAACTCTGCTTACCTATCAAAAAAAGCCTCCTCCATTAACTGCAAAATGAGGAAGAGCAAAGGTACCTGATGATGTGTCCCTCTAAATCACCAAACCAAGTCATATCCCTAATTATAGAATAATACTTAGTCACCAATAAAAATATCCGGATAGAACATATTTCTATCCGGATACAGAAGCCAATTATTTTACCAATAACCAAGAAGCTTCCACCACAGTCCTCCTACTATAACAAAAATCAGGATGGTAACAATGGAAACTACAAATCCAACTGTCCACCATTTCTTTTGGTCAATATAACCTGCACCAAAGAAGACTGGTGCTGGACCAGAACCATAATGAGTAGTGGCGCCAAATAAATTACTAAATGCCGCTAATAATATAGCTGCTAACATAGCAGGTGCTCCTGCTTGCAGCATAACAGATAAAAATGCTGCATACATCGCACTAATATGAGCAGTGGAACTCGCGAAGAAATAATGAGAATAGAAATAGACTAATGCTAATATTAAAACAGCCCATATCCAACTATACCCAGATACAAGTCCACCAACTTCATTACTAAACCATGGAATTAGCCCTAGTTTGTTCATATAAGATGCCATCATAAATAATGTTGCAAACCAGACAAGCGTATCCCATGCCCCTTCTTCCTTTTTGATATCTGCCCATGTTAAGACATTTAACAATAAAAGTAAGGAAAGACCTATTAGAGCTGATGTAGTAGCACTAATTCCAAAGTAGTCTCCGCCTATCCATAACGACAACACAACAATAAATACTACAACCATGCGCTTTTCAGAACTTTTCAGTGGACCAAATTCATCCAGCTTCTTTTTAGCGATAGCTGCTGCTTCTGGTGTTTCCTTGATCTGAGGCGGATAGATTTTATAAATAACATAAGGAACAACGATTAAAGCTGTTAACCCAGGGACAATCATGGCCACTGCCCAGCCGAACCAAGTAATAGTTACTCCAGCTGTATCACTTGCTAGCTTTACAATTAAAGGATTCGCTGCCATGGCTGTCATAAACATAGCAGACGTTATTAAATTCCCTTGAAAGCCTACCTTTAAAAGAAAGGCACCCATCTTACGCTCTGTCCCATCTTCTGGTTTAGATCCGAAGGTATGAGATAATGACTGGATGATTGGAAATATTACACCACCAGCACGAGCTGTATTACTAGGAATAGCTGGTGCTAATATTAGATCACTCGCAAGTAAAGAGTAAGACAGGCTCAAGGTTTTTTTCCCAAAAAGACGAACAAATATATAAGCAATTCGTTCCCCTAGTCCCGTTTTAATAAATCCACGAGAAATAAAGAAGGCAATGACAATCAGCCAAATTGTTGAATTGCCAAAACCACTTAATGTCTCTTCAATGGTTAATGTATTCGTTATTGCAATCATAGCCATAGCAATAAAGGATATAGCTCCCATTGGCAACGGTTTCGTTATAAACCCTATAATTGTCGCAACAAAAATAGCAAACAGATGCCACGCATTTTCCTCTACTCCTGAAGGTACTGGACAAATCCAGATAGCTACGCCAACAGCAAGGGTAATGAAGAAAGGAATCCATTTGACTGCGCTTTTTGCTTCTTTCATGATGTTAAAACTCCTTTGACGGTTACCCCAATGTATTTAAAAGGATATTTCTCCCACGATCTAATATTTGAATGAAAAATAGACCTAATTCAAGATCCCCATTGTCGAAAAAACATAAGTAATTATATATGTTTTATGTAATAGATGAAAAGAGTTTTTGCTCATTTTATAGAAAAAAAGGATTTCATTTCATCAATATTTTCCCCATTATGTTAATTTTTTAATAAAACTAGACATTTTCATAGCATTATTTACAATTTCACAGCAATTTGATATTCACGCATTAACATTTGACCTTTATCAACCTTTAGTTACTAATGATTCACCAAACTTTGATAAATCAATTCTCCCATGCATGACGATAATGTTGATTACCCATGAGACCAAATCAGTATGGTTAGTATGTATAAGATCCACTGAAAAGATACCTATCGTTTAAAATCGCTATTATGTATGGAAATCGCTATTATCAATCGAGCAAGACTCCGAATTACAGCTTGGTAAGGAATAAATCAACTGTAATAGAAAATTGCAACATAAAAAGGTATAAGCTCACTAGTAAATAGCGGCGCTCATACCTTTTTATGTTATTTAAAATTTACGTCTGCTTTGAAAAGCAGTGTACATCTTACTTACCTATTTCATTCTGTAATTGCTCTAAAAACTGTACCATAAATTGATGGCGTTCTTTAGCCATTTGCTTGCCTTTTTCGGTTGTCATTAAATCCTTTAGGAATAATAGCTTCTCATAAAAATGGGTAACTGAGGATGTATTTTTACTGCGATACTCCTCCTCTGTCATATCCGTACGTGCGTCCTCTTCCTCGTCGTATAGCTTTCGACCTTTAGCCCCACCAAAAGCAAATGTACGGGCAATGCCAATTGCTCCAATGGCATCTAATCGATCTGCATCTCGCGCTATTTTTGCCTCAATAGAGGTTGCTTCTAGCTCATTGCCGCCATTAAACGATACTTGTGCAATGCAATCTCGGATATGTTGCTTTTTCTCTTCACTTAAAGATAGCTCGGCAATTAGCTTATTTTCTTGCTCTTTACTATCGGTATACTTTTTATCACTAACATCATGCAACAGCACTACAATTTTCACGACCTCTGCATCAGCTTCCGGCTCGGTATGTAAAATTGCTAACGCATTTTGATAAACACGTTCAATATGTTGAAAATCATGACTAGCATCAAACTGCTCATAAATTTCTCGTACTTTGTCCATTAAATTGTTCATATTCTTTGTTCAGTCCCTTCGTATGTTATTATACTGTATTGCTTAGAATAGTTGGTAGCTAAGTAATCTCTAACTCAACAAAAATCAAAATGGATAGATGTTTTCAATTGACTAAGTTTTCAGAATATTATAAGATGAATGTACAGAACAATTTTGTTCTGTAACCTCACTATTTCAGTGGTGTACAAGAACTATGTTTTGACAGATTAAACAACTTCAGCGGGCTTACAATTGAATATTGTGTTGAAAGATGACGTGCGTATAGTGTAAACCAATCATCTAAAGAAACAAATAAAAGTGAACACTTTCCCTTAGAAATTCTTTGTTTTAACCCGCATAGTGAATGTACATGACGAAATAAGTGAACAAACAGTAAGCCTGTTTTCACGACCAACGAAGGCTTTGACCAAATGTCGCAAGCGTGTAATATTTTTATCATTAATTGATGTTACCTTCTTCTATTCATTGCCTTGAATATGTGTGAACGTAACTCCTCCCATTAATGGTAAATAGTACACCAATTTCTTGCCAACATTTTGCGAAAAGTCAAATCATCAGAGTCGTGCTAACAAAACTAGAGAATTCTTTTTTAGGCAACAATTTTTCCGAATTTTATTTAAGCCGTAAATGAAGTATTAAGTTATGAAGGAAGTAGGAACGATAGTTATGTTATGTAATACCAACCCGCTGAAGAAACAGTAAAAGCTGCCCATCTTATTTATTGTAGATGATGGCAGCTTTTATTGTTTCTTCAATTTCCATTTTAAAGACAATATCCTATCTCCCTTTTTCCTGATTCTTGTTATTTCCCATTTTCCTTCTAAAGCATTCCTAAGGAAAAAAATTATTCTGAACATGGGAGATTTTAGAGACATGACGAGCCTTGTTAGCTTTATCGTTATTAATCTTCACGACTTTGAATTAGCCTTTCTTTGATTTCTTCAATACGCTCCACAGATAAGCCTGTTATTTTACAAATAAAATCAATATCCATACCATTCGCTAAAAGTTTATTAGCAGTTTTTTCTTTTTCTTCTATTTTACCCTCTATTTTTCCTTTTTCGATTCCCTGTTGCTCTGCCATATGCTTTACATCCTCTAACTTTGCCTCTTCATCAAGGATATACTTTAAGCGTGATTGATAGGCAATAACATCTTCCTGTGATAAACTTAGCTCTTTCCAAACATTGAATGCCTGTAATAAATGTTCGTCCTTCACCGCTAGTTCCTCCAAATCACGATAAATTTTTTCATAGACCTTTTTCTTTCGTGCATCGACCATTCCTAATAACAATAACCAACGTGCTAAAATACCATCCAGTGGCTTAAGAACTCCTCTATGCCATTGTTCAAGGAATGTATTCATTTCAATAAAGTGCACTTCCAAAGCATCATCCTGTATAACTAATCGCTTTAATGTTTTATCCTCATACAAATGGAAGGTACTCTGATAATATGCACTTTGAGGAAACACCGTGAAATTATATATATTAATGGTAATCGTCAGTAGCAGTTTATGATACCCCATACCCTTTTGTAATTGTGATGTATAAAGTTGAGCCCAGTAAACAGCTGCTATTTATAGAACAGTTCCAATCACCTCGTCAATTTCTTGCAACAACGCCTTATTTTTCATCGTCGTGCTTAATTTTAAATTACGCTGATCGGCTTGAATAACAGCAACATGCATTCCTTCTTTTATGCTTGCACTAGGTACAGGAATCATTTTGTTCACATCAAAGGTCATAATAAGATCCGGAAATTTGGATTGGATGTTACCCTCTTTCGATAAAGTCATATACTCGTTCCAAAAAGTTAAATGAAAATCCTCTACAGTTAATTTACCTACATCAAAGCCACTTTCATTTGTTAATAAATAATCCGTCACTAGACCCGATACAATGTGCACCCCATTCAACTGACGAATGATATTTTCCAATTTTTCTTCGATTGTTTGTCCATTCAGGAAGCAATAGCCGAGCTGGATTGCCTCTGTAATTGCATTCGGAGCTCCATGTTCTTTTAAATAGCCAATTGTTACAGGGTTTCGAGTTACCCCTACCATCCCGCCAGCTAAAATAGAAGCATTACGGGCTGTCTTTGCTGTGTTTTGTAAATCACCTTCAACAAAGCCTTGAATCGCAAAATCATTTTTCCCACCCGCATAAAATTGAACAGATTTATAATCTTTTAGCTCGTGTAAATTCAAGGAACCCATAATTCCAGTTGGATGGGCTCGTCCGTTACAAGGAGAATCAACGACTGGTACGTCCAATAAAATCGATTGTAACCAGCCATTAATGGTCGTAATAGCTCCATTTTCGTTCGTAATAATCCCTTTTAATCGATTATTAGTATACGTGTTCATATTTCTATAGCTCCAGCAAAGCTGTTCATTGGAGATATATTGATTGGCTGCTGAAGGAGCTCCAACCATCGCCACACAAGCGACCAAATCCTCATTATTTAATTCCTTTATATCGATTAACTGAGGTGCACCGGCAGCAAATATTTCCTCAACCAGTTTTATGCCTTCCTCTAGGAGGCCACCTCCACCGCCTCCAAGTATTGCACCCCCATAGACAGCAGCAATACCATCCTCGTAAGATAGAACTTTTTCCATCAACAATTACTCCTTTCTATTTTCCTATTTTAAAAATAGAAGAGAAGAAACTATATAAAGCATCTCCAGCAATTACGCCTGCTGCAAATACAGTCATCTCAGATTCTCTCTTACCTTTCGTCACATAAGTGAAAATAATGCGAAGTAAAATACCTACTAAAACAGCCCATCCAGCAATAGGATTGATCAGTAATAAACCAGTTGCAAACAGGATACCCATTTGTCTCTTCGAACCACCGATAAGTTGAATCAATGCGCCTGGAATCGCCCAAATCAATAATTGTTTAGCCACGTCACCTGTCACACCAGATTGAATGGTAGCAGCATACACATGATTTACAGGTGCTACTAAATCTTGCGCAAAATAAGATTGGTAAGATAATAAAACAACAATGGCAGAAATAGAGAAAGCTATAATACCAGCGATTAGCTGCTGTTTACGACCTTCTTTTTCTAATACTGGATCACTACCATTTCCACGTAAAATAAAACCCGTTTTTAAATCATAGCCCATATCCGCAAAGGCAACACCTGTTGCTGCACTATATCCAGCTAATAAAGCGAGTGCCGGAGGTGGAAAACCAATTAAAATGCCGACAATAAGCGTTATAAATGCTACTGCAAATGCTGGGAACCAACCTGCATGCATGGCAGCAATACCAACAATTAATTCATGTACAAATGCAGCAATTGTTGCGAATACGATGAAGCCTATCAACATACCGAAAGACATATCTGACGTTAAACCACCCAAAAGCGCAATTAATACTGCAATGACTAAATAAGCAATAAACCCTGCACCAAAGCCCTGTCTAATCTCTTTCGAATCCTTCGAATATACCAACCCTTCTGTCTCTTTAGAAGGTTTCTTATTTAATAATGTAAAGCCTACTTGGAATAGCGCCACAATTCCAGCACCAATCATTACACCATGCGGTATATAATATTCGTTTAAATCTACATTAAATAGTTGAACAGAATAGCCCCTAAGTAAAAGACCGATTCCAAACATTGTAAGTGCCCAAATATTTCCGATAAACGCTACCCCAAAAGCTGACATTGGAATTTTAAGTACAGCTCCTACAACACCGACTAAAACGCCACCGATTAGAACCTTTGCGTTTTTACCACCTTTATCTCCAGCTTTAATCGCCTCAGCAGTTGCAATTCCTGGTGGCCAAGTACCTGCTGCTGGGAAAATCTTTGTATCAAAAAATTTAAATAATAATAAAGCATCAACAAACATCGCTAAAATAACACCGATAAACAATGGTAATACTAAATTTTCATAGCCTAAAACATATGGAATACCAATTGGTAACATTAAACTGCTCGCTGCACTAAAAGTTGCTGCTGATATCGCAGTTTGAATAAGATTTTGCCTATGAACGGATTTAAACTCTATAAGCTTACCAATAGGAATTCTTCCTAAAATCATTGCAAATATGGCACCAACAATTGATGTATTGGCCGAAATCCCTAAAGTAGTAATCAGTTGTAACCCAATTATTGCACCAATCACAGATGTAAAAACTACCATTAATAGAGTCATAGGCTCTAAAGCCCTAGGATGTAATACTTTATTATTCATTGAGTCAACTCCTATATATTTATAGTTTAGAAACGTGATATTGAGTTTGATGAGGAATTTGTTCATGCATATATTTCTCCCTCTGATCATCAATGCCATATACTAATCTAAAAATCGTAAGCAACAAATTCGGCTCATCATCATAACGGGACAAGTGTGCGAAAGCGAAGCGCCAGCAACACCAGGACGTTGGTTACGAAGGCATTGTTACAGAACGTGATGTATTTAGCCTTCGTTCCTCTAATATGCCCGCTCCAGCAACTCATTTGTGACGCTGATCACCGCCCAGGTTATAACCATACTGTTTTTCTGCTGCCTCTAAAGAAATATATTCATTTAACAAGTCTTTTTCTATTGCCTGAATACTTCGCTCGTTTGGATTGCCATAACCGCCACCTGTTGCTGTAACAAGCTCTATTCGGTCTCCTTTTTGCAACTCATAATTCGCTAGTACACCAACTGGCCCGAGCTTTGTACCATCTTTTTTATGAATCATTAAATAGTTATGTGAGCCTCCCTTTCCGCCATTTAAGCCAAATGGTGCAAATTGATGTCTGCCTAAGTTGACTGAAACCTTTTGTCCATCATGATTCACGGTATACACACGACGTACACCGATGCCGCCTCTAAATTTCCCAGCTCCTGCACCATCGCAGTTTAAGCTATATTCATCAATATGAATACCGTATTTTGTCTCCGCAATCTCAACAGGGAGGTTATAAGTTTCCCCATCGCCCATACAATATTGCCCACTTTGACCATCTTCATCATTTGACGCTCCCCAACCACCAACAGATGGCTCAACAATTAGGAATGACTCATCGTTGTCTGGATTTTTACCTGTTAAAATAAACGTACAAACAGACTGTAAATGTCCTGCTGAAAGTCTTTCTGGTAAGTGAGGTGCAAGTGCTTTCCAGATTAAATCTGCTGCTCCAATACGCGCCTCAAAATTCATCGAAACTGGGTGTGGTCGTTTTGCAGAAACAATTGAATTCTCATCTGTAATGATTGTTAACCGTTTAAATACACCTTCATTGATCACATCAATATCACCAAGTAACGCTAAAAACATAACTCTCACACTGGCCATTAATCCAAATTTCGAACAGTTTACGGGTACATAAACTGCAGGATGTGATCCTCTAAAGTCACAAATGAATTTTTCATCATTTATTGTCACCTTTACTTTGATAGGGTATGGTCCACCTTTTAATGGATCTCCTTCAATAAAATCTTCCGCATAAAACTCTCCTTTAGGCAATTGTTGTAGTTCAAGTTCAACAATCTTTTCACCCTTGTCCAATAATTTTTCAATGGACAACTTAACAGATTCAGCACCGAATTTCTGACAAAGTTCAATGATTCGTTTTTCTCCCGTTTTTAATGCTGCAACTTGGGCAAACATATCTCCTATTGATAGCTCTGGTAAACGAACATTCGTAGATATGATTTCATAGATTGCTTCATTCAGCTCGCCTTTCCGATAGAGCTTTACTCCTGGCAATTGTAAGCCTTCTTGATAGATTTCATTGGAATTACTCGTAAACGAACCTGGGTCCATCCCACCAACTTCTGTCCAGTGAGCTTTATTGGCAGAATAAGCGATAATTTCTCCATTGTGGAAAATTGGTAGTACTAACCCAACATCTGATAAATGCGATCCACCTCCAACATATGGATCATTAATAATGATGACATCACCTTCGTGTAAATCTTCACCATTCTTAAACTTTTCAATAACACGCTGAACCATTGGACTTAGCATTCCGATAAAACTTGTCACACCATTTCCTTGGCTGATTAAATTACCTTTTGCATCTGTTAAACCACAGGCATAATCTAATACCTCATATATCACTGGACTCATTGATGAACGAGCTAAGGCGACAAACATTTCATCTCCAATGGCTAGCAATGAATCCTGAATAATTTCTACGGCAAAAACGTCTTTTTTCATAACTTATTTCTCCCCCATCTCTACAATAATATTTCCATATTTATCTATTTCGATGGATTGTTTTTCACTTATAACGACCGTAGATGTAGGATTTTCAACAATTGCAGGACCAGAAATCACATATCCAGGTACTAGCTTTTGCTGATCATAAACATTTACTTTTACCCAACCAGTTTTCTTGACATACAATTGACGCTTCGATTTTATACATGTGGTAACGTCAATGTCTGAAAAATCTAGTTCTTTAAATTGAACTGCTTCATCTTTGCCATAAATAGTGAGATGTAAATTCACTAACTCAATTGGGGTATTTGGTAAATCAAAAGAAAACTCCTGTTTATGTTTAATATGGAACGCTTCCGCTAAATGACCTAGCTCTGCTTCATTGATTGCGATATTGGATGCACTCATTTTTACAGCGTGCTCTTGGCCTTTATAGCGTAGATCGTAATGAATTTCAAAATGATAATGATCTTTTGAAAGAGGAGCATCCTTATAGGCACTTTCAATAGCGTCATCGATATTTTTTTGAATGTCGGCTACATGATTTTTATCAAAGTTCATTAAATTTGTTTGGATATAATCTTGTCGGTATTCCGTCATCATCATACCTATTGCAGAAAAGACCGATGATCCATATGGAATTATCACTTTTTTCATGTTCAATTCTTCCGCTAAATTAATAGCATGTAGTGGACCACCGCCACCAAAGGCAACCATTGTAAAATCCTCTGGATCATATCCTTTACGAATAGAGATAAGCTTTAGAGCATTTAACATATTTGAATTCGCAATATCTAAAATTCCTTGTGCAGCCTCCTCAGCTGTAACATGAAATGGTTTGGCAATCGAAGCAATAAGTGCCTCCTCAATTTTGTTAATAGAAACCGGATTATCAAAGTTTTCTAGTGACAATCTTCCCAAATAGACATTAGCGTCTGTAATAGTTGGCTGTGTATTTCCTAAGCCATATGCGACAGGTCCTGGGTTAGCTCCGGCAGAATCTGGGCCGACTTTTAATGAACCAAATTGATCTACTCGTGCGATGGAACCACCGCCATTACCGATTTCCACAATATCCACGACAGGTGTTTTAATAGGATAACCTGCAAATTTTTCATTTCTTTCAATATAGTAATCTGTTGTTACATTTACTTTTCCATTTGTAATGAGCGAACATTTCGCAGTCGTTCCACCGACATCAAAAGCGATAATATTGGATTCATTTAATAGCTCTCCTAATTTAGCAGCTCCGAACATGCCCGCAACAGGACCAGATTCTACTAGGTTGATCGGCAACTCCATCGCTTTATCGAAACTGGTCGTTCCCCCATTGGATTGCATAATTTTTAAATGCTCTGTAATGTCAATCGTACTTAACTTTTCTTTTAAACTTTTTAAATATGCGTGTGCAATTGGTTTAACATACGAATTTAAGACAGTGGTATTTGTTCTTTCGTATTCTCTATATTCTTTAATCGTTTCGCTCGAAAGTGTTATATACACTTCAGGCCAAATTTTTATTATCTCTTCTTTTAGTTGAATTTCATGTTTAGGATTTTTGTAGCCATGGATTAATGAAATGGCGATTGCTTCTACACCTAATTCTTTAAATTTATTTACTATTTCTCCTACATCCTCAATATTAAGTGCTTTCATAATGTTTCCTTTAAAATCGATTCGCTCATCGATTTCTTGTCGTAAATAGCGCTCTACAAAAGGTGTTGGTTTTTTATATTTGAAATTGTATAAATCGGGTCGATTCCCGCGAGCAATTTCTAATACATCACGGAAACCCTTTGTCGTGATTAAACCGACTATGCCTCCTTTTCTTTCTGTTAACGTGTTAATAATGACCGTAGAACCATGAATAAAAGATTCGACCAGTGAATCTTCTGTTACATGTCGTTCTAATACGTTCAGTATGCCGTCCTCAAAATGGCCCGGAGTCGTATGCCCCTTGTCAAAATGAAGATTTCCCTTTTCATCTGTATACACTAAATCGGTAAAAGTACCGCCAATATCTGTTGCTATTTTCAAGTTTCCACCCCTATGTGTTTCTATTATCGATACAGCGTTTCTTTTTAAATTAAAATAAATTATATTTAAAATAAAAAGAAAATTCAATATATTTTTAAAATAAATTTTATTTGACACTAGAATTCAAAGTGACAATCCGCTACCCTTTCCCAAAATCAGTATATTGATGTTCCTTCTCTTTCTTTATAAGAACATGAAAAAGACTCTAGCTATTAACCAGAGTCCTAACTATCACAATTTAGACTAACTAAGAGCCTGTAACACATTTTCATCCTTATGAATCGGTAGCATTCTACTATTCCACTAAATGACCATCATAATGAGACAAGACAGCTCATATCTTCTAGCATGAGAGGATGATCCTGTTGAAAAGCCTGTTTGAAAATGTAAACCTGTTAGAGAACGTATATCAAATATCTATAGCAGTTCTACTCTTATGCTCAGTTTTTTCTGTTAGACTTTTAAAAAAATTAAAGCGTGCAAGAAACCTTTCTTTTTTTGAATATACAATGTATATCATCATTCGAATTGCAATTTTTTTATGGTTAGCTAGTTTTCTCCTTATTGAATATGGGGCATAAATAGTTTGATCACTCTTTATTACTAAATTTAAAAAAGCTGCCCTTTATTTAAAGGAACAGCTTGTGTTGTATTTATTTTTTTTACGTATTCTTGTATTTCTTTTTAGAACAATCCTACCGCATGCCCTTCATTATCAACATCCATACGCAATGCAGCAGGTGCTTTTGGTAAACCTGGCATTGTCATAATATCCCCAGTTAAGCAAACTAGGAAGCCTGCACCAAGCTTTGGAATAACCTCACGAATTGTTACCGTGAAGCCTTCTGGACGACCGAGTAAACTTGGTTGGTCGGATAAAGAATACTGCGTTTTCGCCATACAAATCGGCAGAGAATCCCAACCGAATTTTTCGATTTGGGTGATTTGCTTTTTCGCTTGGTCGGTAAATTGCACATCTTTCCCACCATATACTTTTTGCACGATTGTACGTACTTTTTCCTCAATAGATTCTGAAACATCATATAAAGGTGAGAAATTGTTTTCTTCCTCAAGTACAGCTAACACTTGTTCTGCTAGGGCTAGACCACCTTTACCGCCCTCTTCCCAAACGTTTGTACGTGCAATGCGTACATGCTTCTCTTGACACCAGTTTAATACTGCTGCAAGCTCAGCCTCTGTATCTGTAATAAAGCGATTTAACGCGATAATTGGTTCAACACCAAATGTACGAATTGTCTCCACATGCTTCTCTAGGTTTTCAATCCCTTGTAAAAGTGCTTCTACATTTTCGCCAACTAGTTCTGTTTTCGCTACACCGCCATGCATTTTTAATGCACGAATCGTTGCTACGATAACAACTGCACTTGGCTTAAAGCCTCCTTTACGCGCTTTAATGTTCATGAATTTTTCAGCACCTAAATCTGAACCAAAGCCCGCTTCCGTTACAACAATATCAGCTAATTTACGTGCAGTTTGTGTCGCCATTATCGAGTTACAACCATGTGCGATGTTGGCAAATGGTCCACCGTGAATAATGGCAGGTGTCCCTTCAAGCGTTTGAACTAAGTTTGGTTTAAAAGCATCTTTTAATAATAATGTTAAGGAACCTTCCACTTGAAGATCACGTACGAATACGGGCTCACGATCAAATGTATAACCGATCACGATGCTTGCTAAACGTTCACGTAAATCTTCAATGCTTGTAGCTAAACAGAAGACTGCCATTATTTCTGATGCAACGGTAATGTCGAAGCCGTCCTCACGTGGCATCCCTTGTACAGGACCACCGAGACCCACAACTACTTTACGAAGGGCACGGTCATTTAAATCCATTACACGCTTCCAAATAATACGACGAGGGTCAATGTTTAATGCATTTCCTTGGTGGATATGATTATCAATAAATGCTGATAATGCATTATTCGCTGTCGTAATCGCGTGCAGGTCGCCTGTGAAATGCAAATTAATATCTTCCATCGGTACAACCTGTGCATATCCACCACCTGTTGCGCCACCTTTTACACCCATTACAGGACCGAGTGATGGCTCACGTAAAGCAACAGCAACATTTTTATCCAATTGATGAAGTGCGTCAGCAAGTCCAACAGTTACAGTTGATTTCCCTTCACCTGCTGGAGTTGGACTAATGGCTGTTACTAATACAACCTTTGCGTCCTCACCCCGTGCTGTAATTTTTAATGGATCAATTTTTGCTTTGTAGCGACCATACTGTTCAAGTGCATCCTCTGGAATGCCTGCAGCTTTCGCTATTTCTGTAATAGGCTTCATAACCGCTTGACTAGCGATTTCTAGATCTGTTAAAGGTTGATTTTTCGTTGTCATTTGGCATCCTACTTTCTATGTTGTTCAATTCCATTATAGACTTTATTGTGAAATAAATCATAGTTAGTTATACAAGCATTTCGACAATCAATTGACAACTTTGCTCAATTCATGTATGTTCTAAGTGAAAATGCATTTTTTCTCATTTTCGCAGGTTATGTCACGACTTAATTGATTTAGTTCTACATTCAAGCGCATTGGAGGCGAATGCTTATGCAACAGGGAAGCGTAAAGTGGTTCAATAATGAAAAAGGTTACGGCTTTATTGAATGTGATGATGGAGAAGATGTATTTGTACATTTTACGGGCATCCAAGAGGAAGGCTTCCGTACACTTGAAGAAGGTCAAAAGGTATCATTTGATGTAGTGGAAGGTAATCGTGGACCACAGGCGTCAAATGTTGTTAAATTATAAACACAAAGGAGCTGTTCGTTGGATGAACGGCTCCTTTTTTCTAAATGCTCCTAATTTTCTTCTAAGCGCTATAGCTTCAACGATTGATCCAATAAAAAGCAGTTGGAAAAACTAGCGTTTCCTTCATTCTGTCAGTATCTTTAAGTGTCACCCCAAACGGCCCTTCATTTAAATGACCTAGCGTTAGAGCAGTTGCAGCAACTTCTTCATAAAAATCTAAACGAATATTTGGTAATTGCAAGGAAATAAACTGTGCATGTTGCTCAGGTTCTGGTAGTTGTAATACTTCCTGCCATAATTTAATAGTAGTTTGCACATCTTTTACATAAAATTGCACGGACTCCATCGTTATTGATTGTTTCATATCAATGGCGCCACTTGCCTTTAATTGTGCAACACGTTCCTCATCTGCATCAGCCCACTCGATCAAAAAGGGAAAATCAATTGCCTGGCCTGGTTTCCCAAAATGCAATAGCTTCCATTCTACCACGGAGCCATCTGGTCTTGTGCGACTACAAGCGTCAGGTCCATACACTTCAAAGCCAAGTGCACGCAAACGTCGTCCCTCTTCCTCAATATTTTTTGTACGTAATGCAATTCGTGAAAAACCATAGCGCTCGTTAGTACGCTTAAACGTATAATGTAGGGAATAAGGTAATTTCGCAGCATTTTCAAATAAATCACGATCATAGATTGCTATTTGCTCTATATAGTTTAATCCAAAGTAGCTTAACGAATTGTATGTCCCCCACATTGTGTGTTGACCACCGTTAACTGTATGGATATTGCGTTTGTTTAAGAAAACCTGTGTATTTTCTGGTGATTGAACTTGGTGAACTAGATGGTCAAAATATAATGTCATGACTAAACCCCCTCTTTTTTCACTCTATTATATACTTTACCTGTTAGTTTTATTGGTTTAAAATAAAATTAAGAATATTCCAATTATTAAGGAGTTACTATATTTTGTGATGACTATTTTTAGATGCACGCGACGAAATAACTACCGTGCAGATGGTTAATCAAAAAAGGTTTTTCATTTCCATAAATCAATGGTATATTCACATAAAATATCAAGAGGTGATTAGAATGACAGACAGAGTAGCAGCTTTTAAATTAGCATTAGGTAATTATCCAACAGGCGTTACGGTTGTCACAGCTTGTAATGATGCAGATGAACCTATTGGCATAACTGTCAATTCCTTTGCGTCAGTCTCCATAGATCCACTCCTTATTTTATGGTCGCTCGATAAAAAATCACAGCTGCATCCATATTTTACAGCAGCCGACAAGTTTGCTGTCAATATTTTAGCGAGCAATCAGGAGCATTTATGTACGCTATTTTCAAGTAAAATACCGGATCGTTTCGCTCAGGCAAAGTGGTCAACTTCCGTTCACGGTCTTCCGATTTTACACGATACAGTAGCCACTTTACAATGTAAAACATTTCAGCAAATCGATGCGGGAGATCATACGATACTTATTGGGCAGGTCATAGAAATTGATAATGCACAGAAGGAGCCCCTACTCTATCATCGTAGACATATTGGTGAAATCCCTAATAGTTTTTATGAATAAAACATCTTCAAGTAAGTAGAATACATGCAAAAACAGGATGATTCGTCGAAATCAATCCTGTTTTTTGTATCATATACAATTGCTGAATATTTAGCCATACTTGAATTTATGAATTAAAAGTAACTGTTTTTAAACTTTATTTAATTGATGGGGTAATGTTGAAAATATATGATACCTATTTTCAGTAGTTTTATTATTTCTCCCACGGAAGGTGATATGCTAATCATCAACCCTATTTTTCAGACTAACACCAAAACCACCCTACTACAATGAACAAGTAACCCGCTCCTTTAGCCAGCCGCTAAACAAAAAAGGCCACAAATAAACGAAGGAAATAATCCTGCTTGTGGTCCTCAAAGATCTGGTCAACTGTCATCATATTGTTTACTTTTTCTGTGGAAATCTCTGCTTTTCAAGTCTGTTAATTTGAACAATGACACCATCTTGAATCGTAATGTGTACTTCTCCAAATTCTAAATGTTGAATTGCCTTTGCAATTGCCTCTAGTTTTTTGTCATCTACCTTTGCCTGTTGAGTCATCCGATTCACCCCTTCTTTTTCATTCTTTTTTGTACAAAAGAGGCCAACGCATCAAATTGATTCATAGCCCCCTTATCTCTCAGATAGCTCTGTTGGATTTGGCGCCTACAATAATGATCACCGAGGCTTTATGGGTCAAGTCCCTCCACTTCTTTTGATAGGAATATTACGTTTCTTGGAAATAATTCTATAATTCTGAAAACCTATTGTCAATATAAATATTACAAAACCTAGCTGAATACTATGTAATTGAGTAAAAAGAAGTATTTTAATATCGATTTCGCCTCGGCGTAATTGCCGCTGTCGTTACAAAAAACATTTGCTGAATGAAAATAAAAATAAAGGGCTAACCATTGTTTAGTTAGCCCACATACAGAAATTATTTTATTCCATTACTTCATTTCTAATTCAAAAAGTGTAAAATTTATCCAAAAAAACTCACTACACTAATGTTACACTGACATTTTATTGCAAACATGTTTTTTAGAAATCCTTATGGAATTATCTTTACCTTGTTACATTTCTCAAAATCTATTCAATCAGACCTCTATTGTAGCTGCTTCTCTATATTTTCCCTTTTTGCTCTCTGAACACACTATCTACAGCTTCCTGCCATATCTCTTTATAATCTAATTCAATTCCAGTCAACATAAAATTGCCGATATTATCGTAGACCATCGCAAGCATATGAGCTTTTGCTTTAATATTTGAATCGCAAATTGCCTCAATTTGTACAGCGTATTTCAATAAATCATAAAAGCCGTCTAAAAAACATGCTTGGAGCTCTAAAAGCCTTTTCATATATTTTTCATCTCGGGAAGCTAACAGCATATATTGATTAAATATTTTATTAAAATGTATGTCTTTTTCCTGTTGCTCAATTGACATGTAGCCAATTTCCAATAGCTTTTGTATTAGATTGTCCTTCGAAATGTCTGTATAATTAAATGTAATTTCAAGTTTAATTTCTTTATAGATTTCTTCAAACAAATATTCAATTAGTTGATCTTTAGATTGAAAATAATAGTAGATAGCTGGTTTGGATATCCCTACCTCTTTAGCAATCATGGATAGACTTGTTTTATCAAATCCATTTTCAGAAAACATAACGTACGCAACTTCTAAAATTTTTTTAAATGTTTGTTCTGAATTACCCATATGACCCCTCCATTTTTTACCTAACGTTTAGTAAATAATAATCTAAATCATTACCTAAAACAATAATAAAACAAAAACTGTGCAGATCTTTGCCTACACAGTTTTCTCTTTAATCATTTTGTAAAAAATCCATTAATGCTTTCGCTGTTTTTTGCTTGCCCATAATCTTTATTGGTTCGCCTTCAGCCGGTACAATCCAGTGTGGCTCATCTCCTCCATATAAAGACTGTGAGCTATTAGCTACCATAAACTGAGCGTTGGCCGACTCCATCCGTAGACGTGCGCGGGACAGTAAAAAATCCTCATCATCTGTTGCCTCGAGTTTAAAGCCTACTAAAGTAACATTCGGCTGCCACTCTTTTATTTGACCTAATACTTTAGGCGCCTTTTTAAAGTGAATAATAGGTGGCTCATCAGATGGCATTTTACCTGCTTCCTCCATTAAATTCCCTGATTGGTCATATACTTTATCAATGAGCCAATCAGAACCAGCAGCAGCCATAATAACGATATCCACCTTTTCTTCCTGAACAGCATGTCGAACTTTCTCGCCTAAATCTTCTATACCTTCAAATCGAATGGTACGCATTTTATCTTTGTTTGTTGGCAGCTGCGCAAAATAACCATGCATATACAATACGTTTGCCCCAGCCGCTAGTGCCGCCTCAGCTAAATAACAGCCCATCGACCCTTTTGATAAATTCGTATGCCCACGCACACGATCCCATTTTTCAAGTGTTCCCCCACTTGTAATGAGTACGGTCTTACCTCGTAATGTCCCCATACACTCACCTTTTTCTAAAAAAATATACAAATACTATTTTAACGTAATGCTATGTTATGCATCAATGTTGTTTTTATAGGGTATATCGCGAACCACAAAGAGTTAGATTTAAAGTTATTTCATATTTTGTTCTTTTAACCAGGAACTTAATATCTCCGCAAATTTCTTTGTCACCGGTGATGCCTGGTGTTTCATAGCAATTCCAATTGTGCGATAGCCACCTTGTTTCAAAGGAATTGCCTTTAATGTAAGCGGCAAATTATTTATAACTAATTTCGGTAAAATACTAATTCCTAGCTGGTGAGAAATCATCGAAATGATCCCTACATCTTCTGATAGTTCAAAGCGAATATTTGGCTTTACATGATATTGCTCCAAAATTACATTTACATCATTTGTCCCTTTATGCGAATTCAAGATAAATGGCATATCTTCTAATTCAACAATATCAATTTCTGCTTTATCATAAAGCGGGCTTTTATCGGAGACAATACACAGCAATGGATCCTGCTGTAGTTCGGTAAACTGAAATTGCCCAGAATTTTGACCATTTAAAAATCCTGCATCCACCTCTCCACTCAGTAGCCATTGTTCAATTTCATAATAATCTCCCTCTCGCAATTCGACTTGTATACCAGGAAATTGATTGTCCATAATACGAACAATTTCCGGCATCCAGTTTGAGGAGATACTTGAAATTACGCCAATTCGCACTTTCCCACGAGTAACGCCAAGTATATGTGCTGCTTCCTGCTGTAATAGCTCCTCTGCGTCGAGGACATGTCTCATTGCTCTTAGCATTGTATCTCCTTCGCTAGTTAACGTGACACCCGCTCGACTTCTGTGAATGAGTGCAAAGCCGAACTCCTTTTCTAAGCTTGAGACAGCGTGACTTACAGCAGATTGGGTTAAACCTAAAGCCTCCGCTGCTCTTGTAAAGCTTGCTACCTCAGCCACTTTATTCAAAATCTCATATTTCACTAAACTCATTGTCTTTTTCCTCTAATACATGAATTTTTTTAATACTAATCATTATAAACATTCGTTTTACTAATCACAATACAAGATATATAGTAATTTTTAGTATGAAAACTGTTTTAGTACAGGGATGGTAGGTGAGCATAATGAGTATCCAAGGAAAAGCAAATTTATTGATGGTTATTGTGACAATGTTTTGGGGACTTTCTTATACCTTTATGGTAATGGGGCTTGAAACATTGGCCGTATATAATGTAGTGGCATTACGTTGTATCATCGCATTTTTCGCAGCAGGTATCATCTTTTACAAACGAATGATTAAGGTCGATACTAAAACATTAAAATATGCAGCTATTCAAGGGTTATTGTTATTCATTGTGTTCGCTCTCAGTTTATTCGGACTAGAAACAACTTCTGTATCAAATGCTGGATTTATTTTAAGTCTAACAGTTGTCTTAGTACCTATTTTCAGCAGTTTTATTGAAAAGAAATTACCTTCAAGAGCCGTTAGCTTTGCGATTGTTTGCACAATGCTTGGAATTACAGTTTTAACTACTCAAGGCTCATTGGCCTTTCAAAAAGGGGATATTTTAGTAGCCATCGCTGCACTATGTTATTCGATATACTTATTATTAAACAGTACATTTACACGAAGCGTTGAATCAATTTCCTATGGCATTTACCAGCTCGGTTTTGCTGGGCTTTATGCACTTGTATTAACATTAATTTTTGAAACACCAACTCTCCCAAATACAACGACTTCATGGATTGCCATTATAGGACTCGGTGTTATTTGTAGTGCATTTTGCTTCGTAGGTCAAACTGTTGCACAACAGTACACTTCTGCTACACATACAGGACTCATTTTTTCTTTAGAACCGATTTTTGCGGCGATGTTCGCCATGATGTTTATTGGTGAGGGAATAACGATAAAAATATTAATTGGAGGTAGCTTTATTCTAATCGGTAACCTTGTTGCTCAATTAGAGCACCTTCATGTATTACGCTTTATAAAAAAACACGAACATGAAAAAGCTATACATTAACTTTAATACCACCATAATTCAAATAAACAGAGTGATGCATGTGCATTCACTCTGTTTTATTTGTATAGATATCTTCGAATTTGTTCAGCTTCATTCATCCACTGCATTATTAATGTCACGGTTACACGTAGATTGAGCGGATCATGTTGATAAGCGATTATCTTCCGAAAGAGTTGATGTTGTCCTAGACTCAATTGAATCCTCACGCTCGGCAAATAATACGATAGCACCTTGTTCTACGTGGTGGGCATAGTACGCCGTTTGTCCCACAGTAAAATTGAATCTCTTTAATCCTTCTGTTACAGCCGATTCACCGGTAAACCATGATTTAAATTGATCCACCAAATTCCCTACCTCATGTGTTTTAACATCAGCATCCCATTTTACATCCTCAAATTGCCTTGGATCCTTTGCAATAATGTGGATAATGTCCTCTATTTGATATGCTTCTAATCGCATACTTTCTAAAATATGAAGCATTTCTTCCCTTGTATGGGCCACTTCAATTTGTGGGTTTTGTTCATTTATCATGTTCAATTCCTCCTAATTCGTATGGCTTACCAGATATTTACCCTACTTATTTAAGAAAAAACCCATTTTGTTCATTCTTTAACGAACTGTAATATTTGTTACATCGTTTTGATATATGTTCCCGTTTTGTAATATGGTATAGTACTTTTATAAAATGTCAAAAAATAGGCAATGGAAGCTTACTAAAAAGATCCGTATTGCCTATCTTATTTTTTATCTCGGTTATTAGTGCCCAAGGAAAGCCTTCAACATCCATGTATGCTTTTCAAGGGACTGGTACATAGCATTTAGTAAATCCTCTGTTCGATCGTCCCCTTCTTCAGCCGCAAGCTGCATTGTTGAATTTAAAGCTTTCATCAGCTTTTGGAAATCTGAAATGGTTGTAGCTACCATTTCCTCTGTCGTCTCATTCCCTGTCGCTTCCTCGACAAAGGATAGCTCGAGATGTTCTTTTAAAGTAGCCACTGGGTTTCCATCTTTCGAAAGAATACGCTCTGCAATTTCATCTAGATTTAATGTTGTTTCATTATATAGTTCTTCAAATTTTGCATGTAGTGTAAAGAAGGTATTTCCCGTCACATACCAATGATAATTGTGAAGCTTTGTATAAAGTACAGACCATGTAGCGACAAGTTTATTCAATTGTTTGTTTAAGTTTTGTGTCATCATTTCTCCTCCAATGTGCCAATTGTTCTAGCTATTAGTATGCGTTTCAAAGTATATAGGCTATACACACATTTTTCCCATTGACACAAACAAATTTTTTATGCCCATTTGCATGGACTTGGGATACAGATTAGGAGGAGTTTTAATGTCTAAAATTTTTCTTATTTTGCATCTTCCTACTTATTATTACTGGGTGTACATCAGAGGATTCTGTACACAACAAATGGCGCGTGAATTAACGAAAAAAGATAACAATAATGATCTATTCTTACTTGAGTGGGCTGTGGATGCAAAAGAATTTAAAGCAGTAAAGACTACAAAGTTTGGTAGTATATCGAAGGAGTATCAGAAAAACAAAGTGTTTGAAGTAGGTATGGCTTCTGTATTACCTAAATGAACAGAGTTATTTCGTTCTGTAGAAAATCCTGAATATGTTATTCGAATGTAGATGGTAATTATAGATTATACAAGTCGAGCCCTAAAGGTTAATTAGGGAAATAGTTAAATCAAACTGTTCTTAAACAAATTTACAACAAGAAATGGATTTCATCTTAAATTGGACACTAAAAATTTACAACAATCCTTATAAGAATTTGTTGAATTTCATAGTGTCCAAACATTTTATTTTTCTGCACAATTAGACTACTTAAGTTCCTTACGAATTTCCTTTACCTTTGCCACTGAAAGCTTTGCAACTTCAGCAATCCACTCATCCTCAGCACCATTTTTCATTAATCCGAAAATTATTTGCTTAATACCTTGTTCAATACCTTGTTCAATACCTTGTTCAATGCCCTGCTCAAATCCTTCCTGCCTTTCTAAATCCAAAACTCCTACTAGTGTCGGCGGTAAATCTTCTTTATATAAATGCAAAATTTCTTCCTCCCCTCTAATCTCATCTTTTATATCCTTTACAAGCTGCTCAGACATATCTCTTGGTAGTTTCAATAAATAATCAATAAAGTAAAGCAACGCACTCATTTCTGTTCGTTCAACATTATTTAATGACCACACTTCTCTTAACAGAGCTCTTTTGTATACACTACGAAAGCTCATTTTGTTTTTAGTCCGATTCATATAAATAGATGCTAGTATCGCTTTACTAAATAGTTTCGGTGATTTTGTCAATTCTTCTTTATCAAAATCTGAGACGACAAACTTATTAAAAGTATATGTTATTTCTGTACCAAAATATTTATCATGATATTGATTCGTACTTTTGGTACTTGTATCTGTAAAAATAGCAATCGCCACAATCTTCTTACCATAACGATCACTGATACGATAGAAATACTCAAACATACGCTTCGCAAAATGCACTTCATCGACAGTTTGTATTTCCGTATGGACAAGGATCCATTGCTCTTTTCCACTTTTAAGATGAACCTTCGCTATTTGATCGGCTATTTTGCGTCCTTGACGATGCTCAATAATTTCTTTGAAAAGCTCCTGTTGTAAAAACTCCACTTGTTTTGAAAAATCTACTTCTGCGTGTAACTCTGGTAAAAAGAACAACAAAAAATCTTCAAACAAATCCGCAATTATCTTTTTCCATAAACTATCCTGATTCACTTGTCTAAAATTATATACGTCCGGTTTCTCCCAAACTAACTGCATTTTTCACCCCCCTTTATCTTTAAATCCATTATAACTAATGAGAACGTAAGTTTCTACATTCTTATGTATTTTTTGAGAATATTAGGACTATTCTCTATTATTATTTCACTTTCCGAAATAGTTTCGTTATAATGGAGTCACTCACACTAAAAGGGGTGTTAATTGATGGGGATTTTACCATTACGAAAAGATGTACCAGTAGAAGAAACGTGGGATTTAAAGGATTTACTTGAAAACGATGCAGATTTTGAGCCGGCTTTAGCTCAGCTTGTAGAGGAAGCACTAAACTTTGAACGCAAATATCAAGGTACAATTACGGATGCACAAAAGGTGATTGATGTTTTAACAGCTTTTGAAGCATTACAAAAAAGCATTGTTCCTATTGGCACTTATGCCAGCTTAAATATTCAAGCAGATCGTACAGATGACGTAGCTCAAATGCGTTCTGCAAAATACAGTACAGCAGTCGGAAAAATTAGTAGTGCACTATCTTTTGTACGCAGTGAATTACTAGCCCTAGATGAGACAATTTTACAAGAAGCTGCGAAGTTGAGCCCTATTTACAAGGTTTACTTAGAGGAATTGTTAAAGCAAAAGCCTCATCAGCTACATCCAGAAGTGGAAAAAGCATTAGCTGCATTTAGCTCAACTTTTAAGGCGCCTTATGAAACGTATAATACGACAAAGCTAGTTGATATGCATTTTGGCCAGTTTGAGGCAAACGGTGAAAAGTATCCACTGAGCTTTGTATTATACGAAAATAACTGGGAGTTTGAGGCTGATACAAATGTACGCCGTGCTGCATTTGAAGCATTTTCTAGTAAGTTACGCGATTATCAGCACACAACTGCAAAAATTTATAACACGCATATTCAACAGGAAAAAACAATGGCTGATTTACGTGGCTTCGACTCTATCATTGATTATTTACTGTTTGATCAGGATGTTGATCGTACGCTTTATAATCGTCAAATAGATCTTATTACAAAAGAGCTTGCGCCTCATATGCGCCGTTACGCAAAGCTGATTCAACAAGCGAATGGCATCGAGAAAATGACATTTGCTGACTTAAAAATAGCACTTGATCCAGATTACGATCCGAAATTAACAATGGCTGAAGCAAAGGGGTATGTTGAAAAAGCATTAGCAGTTATGGGCGAGGATTACAAGAACTTGATTGAAAAGGCGTTTAACGAGCGCTGGATTGATTATTCACTAAACAATGGAAAATCCACGGGTGCATTTTGTTCAAGTCCATATGGTAGTCATCCGTATATTTTAATGTCTTGGAATGAGCGTATGAATGAGGTATTCACTCTTATCCATGAGCTAGGACATGCAGGTCATTTTGCGAATGCACATGCTCATCAATCTTATTTTAACAGCCGTCCTTCGTTATACTTTATCGAGGCACCATCAACAATGAATGAAATGCTACTAGCGAATTATTTACTAACCCATAACGATGATCTTCGTTTCAAACGCTGGGTTATTTCTAATATTGTGTCTAAAACGTATTATCATAACTTCGTCACGCACTTACTAGAGGCAGCATATCAACGAAAAGTATATGAATTAATTGACGCTGGTGAAGCTGTTAATGCCACGGTTTTAAATCAATTAAAACGTTCTGTCCTTGAAGATTTCTGGGGCGATACTGTCGATATTTCCGAAGGCGCAGAGCTTACTTGGATGCGTCAGCCACACTATTATATGGGCTTATATCCTTACACATATAGTGCAGGCTTAACGATTTCTACACAAGTATCTCAGCGTATATTAAAGGAAGGCAGTGCAGCTGTTGATGAATGGTTAGCTGTCCTTCAAGCTGGTGGCACGAAATCACCTGTAGAGCTAGCTCAAATGGCAGGTGTAGATATTACAACAGAGCAGCCGCTTCGAGATACGATTTCTTATATTGGTCACCTCATTGATGAACTTGAACAATTAACAATGGAAATGGAAGCTATAAAAGGCTAATCAAAGTCTGCTTCAATAAACAAAAACCATCCAATGCTATCATAGGCGTAGATGGTTTTCTTTTTTTTAGTTCTAAGCAAGAAAATTCGTACATATACTAGAATCAGGGCGTCCCTCTACACTTTTTTGATATTTCTAAATAGACAATCATTTTTCTTCATACAAATGTACCGTTATTATTAAGAGTACGCAATTTATTTAGCAAAATTCGACTAACAATTTTCAAAGGAAGTGTTTCTAATTATGGTAAAACGTAATGATCCATGCCCATGCGGTAGCGGCAAAAAATATAAAAAATGTTGTGAAGGTAAACAGCAGGTTACAGTTGAAGCTGTAGCAATCGAAGAATTAGAGCGTGTATTACAAACATTTTACTTAGAATATCCTGAACGCAAAGATGTTCGTGCATATATCGAGCATGTAGGCACATGGCAGCCTAAATTAGAGAGCGTACTACAAAGAGAGCTAATTGAGGCAATCGCGTTAGACGACTTCTTCTTCCATCAAGATCCATCTATTTGGAAATGTTACTTAAAGAAAACGAAGAAAAAAGCGGTAAGACCTTCTACCTTAAAAGTGCTAGAAGGCTGGTCACAACCTAATTTATTTATTGGTTCGGTGTCAGTTGTAGAAGAAAAATATTTCAAGGCTATACATGTGTTAACAAATGAAGAAATTTATATTCGTCGCGAAAATGACAAGCCAATTCCTGAAGGTATGCATGTTTTTGCATTCATCTTACCAGATGGTACAAAAAAATCAGAGCATTATTTAGCTGTTTCAACGCTTATCTTCTTCCCTGAAGACCATGCAAAGGTATTTGAGCAATTGAAGAAAAATTTTGAGGCGTCAGAGAAGAAGGTTGGAGCATTCTTAAAAGAAGAGCATTTATCCTTCTGGGAGTTACTTGTTTCAAATGGTTATAAAGGCGAAGAATTCACTAACTTTGAGAGCAATGTACTAACACAAGTTAAAGATTTCCTTGAGCAAAATGATCGTGAAACAGCTCCTATGTTAGAGATTTTAGAGGACTATTTAATTGAAGGACAACCATCTGCACGTAAAGAGGCTGCTATTGCTGCTGGCGCGATTCGATATGGTCAGGAAAAAGAGCTATTCGAGTCGCTATCATTGACAGTAAAAGAAATTGCGGCGACGTTCGATATTTCAGCTTCCTCTCTCACAAAATATTATCAAGACTTAAGTAACTATGCTGCAACTAAATAATGCTTAAAATAGAATTACGCCGCACGCTTTAAGTCTTAGAGTGTGCGGCGCATTTTAGTCTACATAGAAAAAAGCTACTTTTGCTATCGGCAGAGCCAACAACAAGGTAGCTTTTTTTCTATGGTAACCAACCAATTCTATTATTTCCGAACATATTGTTATTTATGCATTGAATTTAGTAAATATGTTTCTTTTTGGAACAAAAATGAAACTTTTAGCACTAAGCTGTATTTTATTATAGCATTGTCCATTTAGTACTTATGATTGTCTTAATTGATACGTTTTATGTGTAAGTCCCAATGACCATTTATATGGTATCTTTTGCCGTATCCTTTTACAAAAATTATTTACTATATACCTTCAAGAGTTCTTCTCCAAGAAACTGTAGTCGCTCCCCTACTGTGCAGGCTTCAATACAAAAACGATGAGCTCCAGGTTTACCACGCTCTTTTCGTAATTGCTTTATCACTAAGCAATCAGCGCAATACATATCATGCAGTTCATCAATATCTTTCATAACCGTCACTTTATCCAATTTGAACTCTCGCTCCTTTCACGTCCAAATTTCGCTTCTTACTATTATGAAGTGAACATTTTGAACAAGCAACTATTTTGTTTATCCATATTTAACAACAACTAAGATATATTGATGTACAATTAATGTAAAATCTAAATCAAAAAGTGGGGATTTTATGTTAGAAGTAAATATAGATGCTGCTAGTGCAGGAAATCCTGGTCCCAGTGGTATTGGAATATTTATTAAAGGAGAAGGCCATCATATACAAATCAGCGAGTATATAGGGCAAGCCAATAACCATATTGCCGAGTTTACTGCCTTAGTACGTGGCCTTGAAGAAGCACAAAAGCTTGGTTCAAACCTCGTCTCAGTGCGCTCTGATTCAAAAATTGTTGTAGCCTCTATGGAAAAAGAATATGTGAAAAATGAGGAATTTAAACCTTATCTTGAGCAGGCACTTACACTTGCAGGTAGCTTCGATTTATTTTTCATCAAATGGGTTCCAGATGCGCAAAATAAAGCTGCAGATGCACTTGCACGTAAAGCGATTCAAAAAGAAAAAAATTAAACCACCTTATGGGGACTGTCCCTTGCCTTAAAACAAGAGTTAGTCTCCTTCTCTTCATCCGCCCCCACTTTATTCAGATACTTAATATCCCCCAATATTTTATTTTTATCATCTCCGTTTTCTTACATAAACAAGTAATTGAAATGATGTAGACAACCAATGAAAGAAATAATGTGGGCTCATCACCATAACGAGGGATTGATTTCCTTGACTTCCAATGAGCCGCTTAGAGCAACAAATGGTTTCTGTGCGAAAGCGAAGCGACAGCAACAAATGGTTTCTGTGCGAAAGCGAAGCGACAGCAACAAATGGTTTCTGTGCGAAAGCGAAGCGACAGTAACAAATGGTTTCTATATGATGCTTTTATCTACTGCAATCACTCCTAGGTCTTGTCTGTGACGCTGTGATTTCTAAGGGGTCGCACGTTCTCCGTTCCAATCAACTTAGATATATGGCATACGTTTTAACAAAAGTCACCCCACCTTTTGGTGATGAGCTATAAAATGTAGTAATTTTCTAATTATTATAAGTATTATTTGTATCCTTAATGTTATTTTGTTGACATATAACTGTAATATTACAATGTTAATATCATTTATATATTAAGTTATAAGTTTTAACGCTTTTAGGAGGATACATATTATGAAAAAGAATAAAAAGTATAGATGGGGATTGAAATTAGCTACATTGGCATTAAGTTCTTCTGTACTTTTTTCAACGATTGACACAGCATCAGCAGCAACTTACACAGTAAAATCTGGTGATTCTTTATGGAAAATTGCCAATCAGCACGGTGTTTCTTATCAAACATTGATGACAATGAATAACTTATCTTCTACAACAATTCGCGTCGGACAAAAGTTAAACCTCAATACCTCGGTAGCTTCTGCACCTAAACCAACAACTAACCTAGTACAAATTGCTAAACAACAATTAGGTGTAAAATACACATTTGGTGGAAGTAAACCGAGCACAGGTTTTGATTGCTCTGGCTATATCACTTACGTTTTTAATAATGCTGGTATTCCGACAGCTCGTACGTCAGCAGCAGGTTTTTACAATACAGCTAAAAAAGTAAGTACACCTCAAGTAGGTGATTTAGTATTTTTTGCTAATACATATAAAGCTGGTATCTCACATGTAGGCATTTACATTGGAAATAATCAAATGATTAATGCAAGTGACAGTGGCGTTAATATTGCTAACATCAATAGCTCTTATTGGAAAAAGCACTTTGTTGGATATGGTCGTTTATAGTAAAAGAAAAAACAGTTGGGGCGTCCCAACTGTTTTTTCTATATGCTGTAAACTTATACATGTGCTACTTTTTTGGATTTTATTTTTGCTAAACGTACTAAATAAATGATAAAGACAAAGACCAGTAGCCCTGCACCAGTTAGATAAACAGAAGCATAGCCCGCTTGCACTGCCACTATCCCTAAAATATAAGAACCGAGGGCAATCCCGAGATCAAACATCGTAAAGTACGTTGCAGTTGCATAACCACTGCGCGTATGTGCCGTAGATTGTACAGCCAATGCCTGTAAGCTTGTTGTCACTGCCCCGTAGCCAAATCCAATAAAAACGGCTGCAAATAAAAATAATGCCGGTCCTGCGACAAATGCGAGCATAACAAGCCCGATTGCAAAGAATATAATACCAGGAATAATAACAAATTGCGGCCCTTTTGTATCATAAAGCTTTCCTGTATAAGGGCGTGTAATAAGCATAGCAGCTGCAAAAACTGCATAAAAAAGACTTGCTACAGACATTAGATCTTTTTGCTGTGCGTACACTGATAAAAACGATAAAACACTTGCATATGAGAAAGCTACTAAACTAGCAATAGCCGCTACTGGGAGTGCTTTACGTTCGAATAAATCATCAAATTTAAATGTCAATTTACCTTGATGTGCAGGCTTGGGTAAATCATCTGTATTCAGAGTTACAGCTAGGATACCCCCTGCTAATATACAAATACTCATAACAATAAAAAGTACATTGAAGCTACTATATTGAATAAGCAGTAAACCGATAAATGGCCCAATTACTACTGCTAAGTTAGTAGACATCGTGAAATAGCCTAGACCTGCACCTTTACGATTTGCTGGCACAATATCCGCAGCTAAAGACCCAGCTGCTGTTGTAATAATACTAAAGAAGATACCTTGAATAAAACGTAATCCTAGTAAAAGTCCAAAAGGATGAATGAATAAATATAAAACCGTACATAAAAAATAGCCGGCAATCGAAATAACTAAAAGCTTTTTCTTCCCAAAGACATCTAATAGTTTACCTGAAAAGGGACGAACGATAATGGCTGATAATAAAAACCCCGACAGTAACAATCCCGCTTCCTTGTCTGTCTGGTGCAGCTCACCAATCGCATAAAGCGGCAAAGTCGTGACCAATCCATAGAAAACAAAAAATACCGAGATATTTGTTAAAAAGAGACTAATAAACCGCTTCGTCCAGATTTTTGTGTTCCCCTCTTGCTGCATGTCAATCAACCTTTCATTTTTTCCAATAAAATTATAAATTGCTGTTGCTCTTCAACAGTAAGTGATCCTACCATTTCTTCCTCAAAAGCTAAAATAGTTTCAGTAATAGCAGGTAATCGTTCCTCTGCATATGGTGATAAGGTAACAATTTTTTCCCGTTTATCTTCACCATCTATTCTTTCCACCCATCCTAAAGTTTCGAGTCGCGTAATTGCTCTTGTTACACTTGGTGCCTCAACATTTAAATACTTCCAGATTTGTGTTAATGTCATTGGCCCGTGCTTATGTAAGCAATATAAAATAGCCCATTGTGAGCTATACAAATTATGCTGTTTCAGTACTTCATTTAAACAATTCGTTAAATAACGACTTTTTTGGAATAAAGCATGAAATATAGGATTCATTTTATCGACCTCCCTGAATTTATTTACCTAGCTAAATAAATACTATACGCTTCATTTTTTTCATTGTAAAGCACGTTATTTGCGACATGATGACGTACTTTAGCAAAGAAGATTGTGAATCTACTGGCGTTTGATCCATTTTATCAGCGATTTCTCTACTTCTAGTAGTTTTTCTAAAATATCAGAAGGGAATTTTTTGAAAGTGTCGAATTAAGCTACTAGATTACAATAAAAGGAGATGGATTCATGGGAAAAAAGGTATTAATACTTGCAGGAGACGCAGTTGAGGCTTTAGAAATTTTTTATCCTTATTATCGTTGTCTAGAGGCTGGCTATGATGTGACGATTGCAGCACCATCAGCAAAGAAATTACAAACTGTATTGCACGATTTTGTCGATGGAGTCGATACGTACATCGAGCGTACAGCATATGGCTTAGAAGCACACTCTTCCTTCGCAGATGTAGATCCAGCACAATTTGACGGACTTATTATTCCTGGTGGGCGAGCGCCAGAATATATTCGTTTAAATGAACATGTTCCATCACTAGTAAGCCATTTCTTTGAAACAAATAAACCAATTGCTGCTGTATGTCACGCAGCTCAAATTTTCGCGACCATTCCTGAGGTACTTAAAGGACGTGAGCTAACAGCCTATATTGCCTGCAAGCCGGAAGTTCAAGTAGCAGGAGCAACGTATATCGATGCTAATCTTCATACAGACGGCAATTTAGTTAGTGGTCATGCATGGCCGGACTTACCTGGATTAATGCGCGAATTTATTCAGAAGCTAGAAAGCTAACGAAAGGAGGATGCCTGAAATAAGGCATCCTCTTCTTTACAAGGTGGGATTTGTATGAAAAAGAGCATACTCCATGGTTTTAACCAAAACGGTATCACCCGAAAGTATGTTGAAACAACAATAAGTCGTTTAATTATGTCCCAAATAAACAAAAACCGCCTATAAAAAATAAGAGCCTTACTACACTTTATTGTAGTAAGGCTCTTTAAAGTTGGTTAATTGTTATTCAACAAAGCACCAATTTGTTGAAGGTATGCATTCACAAACTAATTCAGTTAAAGTAACCAAAATTTTGAATGCTTAATAATTATGATTGTTGTTTAAACTTATTTTTAGAAGGAACAAATAGAGTTAAAACAAATGCAATTATAGCTAAGATTGTCATGAAATAATAGGCATCACTTGAACCTAAGATTGAAGCAAGTGTTCGAATACCTTCAGCCGGAGCATTTGGTGTTTCTGCTAGCAATGTTTTCGCATGGTTTGTCGTTTGTGATGTGAAAATTGTAATAACGACTGCAGATCCAATTGCACCTGCAATTTGGCGTAATGTATTATTCACTGCTGTACCATGTGTTACAAGTGTCTTAGGTAAGGCATTCAAACCAGCTGTGTTCAATGGCATTGTAATAAAACTCAACCCTATACGTAGAAAAATGGTCCGTATCATTAAAAAGCTATAGGTTGTTGTTTCTGTTAAATCTGTTACAGCCCACATTGAAGGAATGACAAAAACCAAACCGATAATAAATAACGGCTTTGCACCAAAGCGGTCATACATTTTTCCTGTCACTGGAGACATAAAGGCATTTACAAGTGCACCCGGTAATAATAATAAACCAGCGTCTAAAGCAGTAAACCCTCTTCCATTTTGCAAATACATTGGTAATAAAATCATATCCGCATACATCATCATTGTAACAAGAATGTTGATGATGGACGTTAGAGTAAATAATTTATTTTTAAAAACGGATAAGTTAAGAAGTGGATCAGAAGATTTAACTTGTCGAAGACAGAATATTGCCGTAGTCATTATCCCCACGAGTATAGAAACTATTACTACTTTATCATCCCAACCATGGCTTCCTGCATTACTAAAACCATACAAAATAAGACCAAAGCCAATAGTTGATAAAATAACACTGATTACATCTAACTTCGTTTTTGCTGTTTCTGAAACATTAATTAAATATTTCATAGCCATTAATATAACGATCACGACAAATGGAATTATTCCAATGAATAACCAACGCCATGAATAATAATCTATTACAAAACCTGCTAATGTTGGTGCAATGGCTGGAGCGAAAATCATAGCTAATCCAATTAACCCCATCATGCTGCCTCTTTTTTCTGGAGGAAAAATAAACATCACTATGCTCATTAGCAATGGCATAATAATACCTGCTCCAATGGCTTGAATCATACGACCTATTAATAAGGTCGTGAAGTTTGGTGCTACTGCACATAAGATAGAGCCCATTAATAAAAACAACATTGAACTTATAAATAATTGGCGCGTAGAAAAACGTTTCATTAAGTATGCTGTAATAGGGACTAGCACCCCGTTTACCAACATAAAGCCAGTAGATAACCACTGAACGGTTGTAGCAGAAACGGAAAATACGTCCATTAAATTACTTAATGCAACGTTTAACAGTGTTTGATTTAGTGTAGATAAAAAACACCCTAAAATTAATACTGTTAATAGTACTTTTTTATTTATTGTTTCCGACATTATTTTATTCCTCTTTCTACTTGTTTTATTAACACTATGTCAATAAAATAGATAATAACACGTTTATTTTTTGATTCCTATTTACAATTTTTCAAGAAGTGTCAATTAAACAACAAAATTTAAAATACTATTAACTAAATTTACATTTAATAGATAAAGGAGAATTAAATTGACCACACACAAAAAGCAAGACCCACGAGCTATTCGCTCTAAACGGGTATTTAAAGAAGCTGTCGTAGATATATTAATCGAAAACCCAGATATTTCGAAACTTACAGTACAAAAAATAGCCCAGCGTGCAGAGCTAAATCGAGCAACTTTTTATTTACATTTTATAGATATTAATGATTTATTAAAGCAAGTAGTTTACGATATTTTCGACGACTTGTTGTCGAAAATGTCTCCCACTTTACAAATTGATAATTTAAATAATCAAGAGCAATTAATTACGTTTTTAGATTACTTTTATAAGCATAGAAAAATTTTAGCTGTGCTATTTGAGCACCCTGGCTTCATTAAAAAAATGCATATGACATTAAAGGACTTGATTGTCATACAACGTAAAAGTGAAGGCGCTGATAGTACTCTATCAATGGATATTCTCGCCTCTTCAATACTTGGGATACTCATGTGGTGGCTCAGAAATGGGGTTCATTTCAGCTCCGAATATATAGCAAATCAAATTCTTGAATTATATCGATAATTATTTTGGCAATATCCTTACTCACCTTTCTAAATTTCTTTTCATGTAAAAAGACCAGCGCGGCTAAATTAGCTTTGCTGGTCATGGTACACTACGTTAGCTACTGCTCATAATTATAGTCACTATAAAACGTAAATTATTCGATTCTATTCTATATTTGCTGTTTACGAAGTGGTTGTTTCTTGTAATTCAATATGTAACACTTTGTTCGTATGCGTTACATATTTGATTCTTACATGTACACCGAATTCCTTGTCACTTTGTTTTAGCCAAAGCTTAAATTTTTCAATAGTTGAATCTTCATTAACTTCACTTCCCTCATGCAAATAATCTAGAATTTTAGCTTGAGGATATTTTGCCTGTGCCTCTTTAATTGCTACCTTTCCCCATTTCGCATGAGCTGGTATTTCTTGTTGAGCATAAGCATTTGTTGTTGGTAAGTGTAACAGCACAGCAAGGAATACAAGAAAAATTCCTAGTATTACACAAAATCTTCGCAAATGAATCCACCTCTTGCCTTCTTTTTGCATAAAGTCGTCAAAACAGCAAAAAATAAGTGCTCCAAAAGTATTCACAACTACTTAAGGAGCAATTTTTTTAATTATTTACTGGATTGTTTTGGTTGTTGAGGATTATTATGAATAACTTGATTAAATTCTGCTGAGTATTCCTCACGATCATTTCTTTTATGTGTATCTTCTTTCTTTTTCTTTTTGAAGCTTGTTTTACCCTTCTTTGCCATTATTTAAGCCTCCCATATTTCGATTATTTGTTTTTGTTGGACTGTTGATTCTTCTTATGGTTCGTTTTATTATCTTTATTTTTGGCTTTCGCATCAAATTCTGCAGCGAATTCTTCATTTAGATTGTCATTCGGGTTATTGTTATTACTATTTGATTTATCGAGGTCTATCTTTTTGTAGGTATCAAAAGGATTATGCGTTCTAACATTCATTGTTTTATTGTTATTTTTATTGTTCCCATTGGTGTTTCTATTGCCCACGGATATTCACCTCCTAATTGTAATGTGCTCAGGATAGAAGGATTTATGCTTTGGGGATTACTTCAGACGTTACTAAAATTTACAGCATAAAAAAATGTACATCACCAATAATAATTAGTAATGTACATTGTTATTCTTTAGACAATCGTATATTCAGTTATATTTAATAAAGCACCGACTGCACCTGAAAAACCGTGGTCATTTATAAAGACAGGTGTATGCTTTTTCGTACGTGTGTAATTGGCAATAACATGTGCAAGATGATCGTTATTACTTAAAGTTGAACCGATATAAACGATATGCTGGGTATTTTTCTCCTCAGCATATTGAATACTAAGTGTAGTAATAACCTCACCGACAAGCCCTTGTACAGTTGCAATAATATCTTCAGTTGGATGTTTGACAAACTCTGTAATACCAACTTTCCCAAAATTACTAGCTGTCAAATGCCCATCAATAGGTGTGTCCATCCCTTGATAAATATCCTTTACAAGTAAATCAATATCCTCTCGATTACCCTTAGAAGCCAGTTCTCGTATTTCATTATAATCCGTGATTCCAGTTGTAAGCGCTGACAATCCAATCAATGTTCCACCGCCAACGCCTGTCCCACCAACACGAATATGCGTATTATCTTCCATATAATGAATCGAAGTACCAGTACCAATATTCGTAATCATACTACGTTCAAAGGAGTACCCTTCTTTATGCAACAAAAATCGAACGCCCTTCAATGTAGCTTCAAACTCTACTATATAATGAATCGATTTCATTGCTTTAATGACATCAAGTAATTGTTCTGTACGCCCCCCCGTAACACCAATATCCTCAATATCTGGATGATTAAAAATCCAGTTTTTCACAGCAAGCAAATCATTTGACGGGAAAGTTATTAAAACAAGCTCATTTTGCTCATCTAAATAAGCAACTTTTGTCAATGTGCCTCCTGCATCAATACCTATAGCCTTTGGCATACCATTCTCCTTTGACTTTACGTACAATCTCTATTTTCAGATGGTGAGATATATACTAGATTTTGCTTTTATTCAAGAGGCGTTTAAAGGCCAGTTGAATAACGTTCATGCCTTCACAGATGTCACGGATTTTGCAAGGAGTTAATGTGCCAAAATCCGATGTATTGTTCAGTACCGAAAGCAAATCGGCAGCTACAATTACTCGAAAAGTGTAGTTGCATATTTGCCCTTCCTAAACTTTAACGCTGTTGAAATAATTGTGCAATAACTTAGCAAACTTTCATGAAAAAAACACTTAAAATATCAAAATCTTTTTATTATTCACGCGATTATTGTCGCATTTTTATAACTTTAACATTATTCTACTAAAAAAACAAAAGAAGTGAAAATGCACTTAATGCATTTTCACTTCTTTATCAATTTCTATTAATTAGCGAGCTGAATAACCACCATCAATCACTAGTTCGCTACCAGTAATATAAGAAGCCTCATCTGATGCTAAGAACAAAATAGCGTTTGCAACTTCTTCTGGTTGTCCAAGTCTGCCCATAGGTGTAGCTCGTACAAGCATATCCATTGCTTCTTTTGCTTCGGACAATTTTGCTGTCATTGGTGTTTCAATCACACCAGGGAAGACGGTGTTTACACGTACATTGAAAGCACCTAATTCAGCAGCTGCTGCTCGAGCGATTGCACGCAAAGATCCTTTAGATGCTGTATAGGCATTTAAGCCCGCGCCAATGATTGCTGTATATGAAGATGTATTAACAATTGAACCTTTTCCAGCTTCTTTCATATATTTTGAAGCATGTTTAATGCCTAAGAATGGACCGAAAGCATTGATATTATGCATAATTGTCCAATCGGCTTGTGAAGTTTGATCCGGACCCTTTTCAGTCGAAATGCCAGCATTATTAATTAAAATATCAATACAGCCATACTTTTCAACGATCGCTTTCGTTACTTCTGCCCAGTTGTCATCCGAAGAAACATCTAATTTCATTCCCTCAACGTTTTCTAGCTCAGAAATTTTTGTTAGGTTTTCTTCGTTAATATCAGCGGCAATTACTGTAGCACCTTCTTTCGCAAACAATTTTGCCATCGCTGCGCCCATCCCTGATGCACCACCTGTAATAATTGCAATCTTGTTATCTAAGCGTCCCATCAATAATACTCCCTCTCTTTATCCTATAAATTCCACCTTTAAAAGTATACCTTTAAATAGTTTACTATTAAACTATAACATTTTATTAAAGCGCTTTCAAAGAATATGATTATAAAATGAACAATCTGTTTTATCTTTCAGCACTTTTACGATACGATATACTATAGATGTGTTACCATTTGAACGGAGGAATACAAGTGAAAGATCAAAAAAAACTTTATAAAGAAGCGATGCAAGTTTTAAAAGAAACGAGCCGCACTTTTTATATACCGATTACTTTTTTAAAAAATGATTTAAAATTGTCAGTAGCTGCTGCATATTTAGCTATGCGTGCTATAGATGAAATTGAGGACCATGAAGAACTTTCCAATGATGTAAAATTCGATTTACTAACTGCAATAAGCGAATTATTAAAGGATACATTTAATGTCGAGGCTTATGAAGTATTATTAGCACCGTATGCAAATCAGCTACCTGAAGTATCTCTTCGTTTAGCGGATTGGTTAACATTTTGTCCTGAAGGCTCACGTAAAATTGTCCAAGCTTCAACGAGTGAAATGGCATTTGGCATGGCAAAATGGGCAAAGGCAAACTGGCAAGTGCATACGCGAGAGGATTTAGATGATTATACATACTACGTTGCTGGGCTTGTTGGGACAATGCTGTCTGAGCTTTGGGCGTGGGGTGCAGACATTCAAACAGATCGCGATTTAGCAATTGGCTATGGACGCGGGTTACAAGCTGTGAATATTTTACGTAATCAGCATGAGGATATGGATGAGCGCGGAGTAAGTTTCGTTCCTGATGACTGGACACGCGAGGATTTATTTGCATACGCAGAGGAAAACCTTGCGAAAGCTGATCTTTATATGAAAGATATTAATAAACGAACGGTATTATTATTCTGTCGATTACCACTTGCATTAGCCCATAAAACATTGAAGGCGATGCAAGATGGTCGTGAAAAAATGACACGAGCAGAGGTTGAGCAAACTGTCGAAGAGGTACAAGGTGACTAGAACCGTTGCCTTACCTTAAATGAACCACCTATCAAGTAGACAGTGACCATTATAAAATATTTAAACGGCTTGAGCCTGTAATTAAATAGGCTTAAGCCGTTTACTCGTTTTTTATTACAAATCCAATGTTTGTTTATCAAGAAAATTTATACAACAAATTTAATAAAAATGGTTTCACTAAAATAATTTCTCACAAGTTTGTCATGCATCATAGTTTTCGAACGGGAACTTGGATTTCAAAGGTGATCTCATTCGGTTTATCCGTAATCGTAATATCTAGATGCATGATTTGCAATGCATCACCAGTGATCTGATAGCTGTTTTTGTTAAGATAATGAAGTATTTTTCTTAAACTTTCACTACGACTCGACAATAATTCTCCATTGTAACGGATACATGCAAATAATCCCCCTGGAATCGTTAATTGATATGTATTTGGAATATCTTCCTTGTTTTTTGCCACAATAAAAATAGTGGAAGGTTCCTCAAAACGTCCCAATTTTAGATTCGTTTCTTCGATAATAATGCCAAGTCTGTTGGTAGCAAGAATCGGTGTCTTCTCCGTAAGCATATTTTCTAAATTCAATACACCATAACAAAGTTCGAAGTTATTATTGATTTTCTCATGCAAGGTAAGTAATCGCCTACTTTTCATTTCACGGAATATGACTTTCTGAAGTTCACTTTCTCTTTCCACTTGTTCCAAATAGGCAATCTTCCCCCTGATGTTTTCTTCCATCTCGTTCAATTCTTTCAGATTTGAAACAAGTTCTGCGTGTTTGATTTTCATGATATCTAACGATTTACTGAAATTGCGTTCATTAAGATATTCCTTGATCTCATCTGTAGTCATCCTAAGTTGCCTTAGTTCTTTAATGGTACCCAGAATTTCATACTGAAAAATGGAGTAGTATCGATATCCTGAATGAGGGTCGATATATTGTGGCTTGAACAAGTCGATCCGGTCATAGTGGCGTAATGTCTCCGAAGTCAATCCTCGCAGCTTTGCCATTTCTCCGATAGTCAGTTTTTCTTTCAATCAGCTTACCTCCTAAAAAATTTATAGACTGCTAAAATTTTTGTGGTAGGAATATAGAAAAACTCACCAAATTATAATAAAGTTTGATTAGTTTACCACACACTCTATAATCTTATTAAAATAAGTGATACGTTCTTGCCTACTTTAATTTCTCCAAAAATCAATTAGCATACCTTTACAAGTTGATTGAATCCTCAGTTTGACCTTTCAGTGCACCCATAATTCAAACTATGCAATCTTTTCTGACTATTTGTCAAGTGAAATTCTGAACACTTTATTTCAGTTCAACAACCGTCTTATTCTTCGTACTTTTTTCATTTATACTCGCCTTCTTATTCTCTTTCTCTTTTAAGACATAGCTGAGCAAATCCAGCATGATGCGAGCCGCTACTTGCCCTGTTATGCCAGTAGGATCATAAGGAGGTGCCACTTCGACTAAATCAAATCCAATCACTTCTCCCCTTTTTGCAATCCCTTCCAACAATTCGTTTACTTCATCGTAAAGAAGGCCGCCCGGAGAAGGTGTACCCGTGCCAGGAGCGATTGATGGATCCAATCCATCGATATCAATTGTCACATAATATCTTTCTCCTGCTGGTATTTGTTCCAGCACTTCTTCAATCCCCATTTTTCTCATTTGGCGTGGAGATAGAATCACGCTACCGTAGTCTCTTGCAGCATCAACATCCTCTTTTTTACTGCTGCTAATTCCACGAATTCCTAATTGGAATATTTTCTGTACATGATCCATCTCTGATAAACGGCGGATGCAGCTTCCATGGCCATATCGCATTCCTGAGCGGTGATCCGCCCAATCCAGATGAGCATCAATTTGAATGACATGAAATGGACCTATTTCTTTTAGTCCTTTTCCTACCGCAGCCGTGATAGAGTGGTCTCCTCCTAGAACTACTGGCATAGCCCCTTTTGAGACAATTTTACGGATTGTTTCTTCTGTATTTTCGTGACATTGCATTAGATCTCCATGAACCATATCGACATCGCCACAATCCACTACTTTCCAATCTGGCCCGAGATACATGATATCATTTTCAATGTCATAAGCACCTTCTAATCCGAAGCTGTATAGCGTCGATCCTTCCCTGATTCCCCGCGGTCCCATTCTTGCACCCGATTTCCATTGGGTACCCATATCATTCGGCACCCCAATGACCGCTACATCGGCATCTAGCTGGTCCAAATCGGAGCAAATCGGATATTTCCCAAACGTACATATCCCTGTAAATGGCAAATTCAAAAATTGTTTCTCATCGTAATTAACCATGATTATTCCCCCTACTATCAATCATTTATGCCTTGTTTCTCTACAAAGAATATTTGTATCTGCCGTTGCACTTTCGGTACATAAAACATTTGCTGAAAGAAGTTACATCTCACGTTATGGCTTGGAGCCCCCAGCGATCATGAGGTTATTGACATGAATGTTTCATTTCCATCTCATAAGTTTTTTGGAACAATTTCAAGTAGTCATCTTTCGATAATTTACGAGAATTTGTAATTGTGCACAAATGATTAAATGCTCCCTCAGCAAGAAATTCGAAATCATCAGGGTTAACATTATCTACATCCCGAAATTGCGGAATGCCAATTTTACTTGCAAGTTCATGCAACAATACAACACCTTCTTGGGCAATTTCCTCCAAGGTCTTCCCTTCCGCGGTTGCTCCAAGTTTCAACGCAACTGTCGCATGTTTTTCCAGGTTGGACGGAATGTTATATTCAAATACATGAGGAAGGAAAATGGAATTTGCCACTCCATGTGGTGTGTCATACAGCCCTCCAAGCGGTTCTGCCATCGCATGCACCGCACCCAGGTCAGCGTGCGTAAACGCCATACCTGCAATCAAGCTTCCTACAAGCATGTTTTGTCTTGCTTCTAAATTGTTACCGTTTTCTACAGCGAGTGGAAGATACTTAGCAATTATTTCGATAGCATAAAGACTGAGTGCATCAGAAATCGGTTCAGCAATATTGCTCGTAAAAGCTTCGATTGCGTGCGTCAATGCATCCATTCCAGTAGCAGCGGTAATTGATTTAGGTAAAGACAGTGTCAATTCAGGGTCCACAATCGCCAATTTCGGAGCTAATTTTATATCAAGTATAGCTTCTTTCTGTTTAGTGATCGTATCTGTGATAACAGACCCTGTCGTCACCTCACTACCAGTACCCGATGTGGTTGGGATACAAATAAGAGATGTTATATCGCGCTCCAACAGATTGAAACCATAGCGATCTTTAAGCTCCCCTTCATGTGTAAAAAGTACCCCGATCGCTTTAGCAGTATCCATTGAACTTCCACCACCAAGACCTAGCAATAAATCGATATTTTCATTTTTAAATTGTTCATAGGCTTTTACGCAATCAACGTCTTTCGGATTCGGTGTAATTTCATCATAAACAAGAAAAGGAATCCCTTCCCGTTCCAATGAATCTGTTACCCTTTTCAAAATTCCTGTTTGTGCAAGCCCTTTATCAGTAATGATTAGCGCTTTTTGACTACCCAACTCTTTCGCTCTTTTCCCGACATTGTTAACTGTCCCGTTACCAAATTCAATAGAAGTCGGTAAATTAAAATCCCATACCATTCATCATTTCCCCTTTCAATTTTTCATATGACAAACGAATTACTTTTACGAAATTCACTTTGTTTTGTTGGTCACCCTTCAAACCAATTGGTCGGACTGACTTCTAAATTGATATTTATTTGCTTCACTTCCGAAAATTCATCCAAGCCGAAAGTACCTAATCCACGACCAAGTCCGCTCTGCTTATATCCTCCCCATGGGGCTTCGTTGTAAGCAAGATTGTATGCATTAATGGATGTAATACCTGCTCTAATTTTTTTAATAACCCGTAAAGCTTTAGCACCATCTTGAGAGAACACCCCAGCTGCAAGACCGTATGGCGTATCATTCGCGAGCTTTATAGCCTCTGCTTCATTTTTGAACTTTTGGACAACTAGCACAGGGCCGAAGATCTCTTCTTGGACAATTTTCATGTCAGGCGTTGTATCTACAAATATTGTCGGCTCGACAAAATAACCACGATCAAGTCCACCGCTTGTAATCCGTTTTCCGCCAAAAACCAAATTCGCACCTTCATCGATGCCGATTTGAATATAATTTAGCACTGTGTTCATATGATCTTCACCAACAAGAGCACCCATTTGAGTCGACGGATCATCACCGCGACCGACACGTATTTTTTTCGCTTTACTAATCAGGCTTTCAACGAATTTGTCATGGATGCTTTCCTCAATGAGCAAGCGCGATCCTGAATTACATACTTGACCCGCGTTCATAAATATCCCATAAAGCGCATAGTCGACCGCTGTATCAAAATCTGCGTCAGCGAAGACGATATTTGGCGATTTACCACCTAATTCGAGTGCGATTTTCTTAATATTTCCTGATGCTGCTTTCATGATTGATCTACCTACCGTTGTACTGCCAGTAAATGAAACCATATCGACTTTATCGCTTTCAGCCAATTCATTACCGACAGTCGAACCTCCTCCGGTTACCAAATTCGCAACGCCTGCTGGAATCCCTACTTCTTCAAGAATTTCGAAGAGCTTGATCGTAGTAATTGGCGTCAATTCAGATGGTTTGAACACGATCGTATTTCCCGCTGCAAGCGCAGGCGCAATTTTCCACGCTCCTGTCAATAATGGGAAATTCCAAGGAGCAATCAGACCACAAACACCTACAGGTTCACGAACAATAAGCCCCTGTACCGGATCGGCAACGGAATACGTTTGACCGTTTGGTTTAGTGATGAGGCCGCCATAATATCGGAAGCAATTCACAGCATCCCCAATATCGAATTCCGCTTCCCTAAGAGGCTTTCCTGTATTCAACATTTCAAGTGTACTCAGCTCAGATGCATTCTCCTCAAGTTTATCTGCAATTTTGAATAAATAGGATGCTCTTTCAGAAGCCGGCATGTCTGACCAAATACCTGAATCAAATGCATGACGTGCTGCTTCAATGGCATCCTTCGTTTCTTCAACACTTGCTCTCGATGCCTCAGCTATCACTTCGTTGTTTGCTGGGTTGATAATATTACGTTTTTCATCGTTCACTGAATCTGACCATTTACCATTAATAAACAATTTTAAATTTAGCATTATACTAACCTCCTAATTAATTAGCCATATTTTATCTAAATGCACATTTAACCTCTCCTACAAAACAAGAGATTACAATAAGTGGTAGGAGTTTCATAACCTTAAATAAAGCTGTTCTCATTTTCGTAATTCTGTCTTTCCGCGAATAGCCTCACCCCCTTCAATTACATATCCTACCTGTAAATAACAGGAGAATCATCCCTTGTAAGCCTTTACATTTTTATGTCTTCTGCAAGAATATTTTCAGGAATAATCTCCTTATCGAAACTGAATTCAGGCAATCCCTGTCTGAAAAACTTTGTCATATAAATTAAATACCCAAAGCCAATTGCCATCCAAATGCCTCCAAGAATCAATGCATCCACCTCTAAGTGAGACCATAGCCAAAGCGTAAATCCTGCTCCAATGAGTGGCATAACCAGATAACGCATGTATTCAGTGAAAGAGGAACGCATACGATTCCGAATAAAATAATGAGCAATGACAGACAAATTAACTGACGCGAAAGCAATAAGTGCTCCAAAGTTAATAAACTTAATGACTTGATCGAGTGTCAGCACGATACCGAGCAATGAAATGATTCCGATGACAATAATTCCAGTTGACGGTGTTTTAAAGCGTGAATGGATATGGCCAAATACTTTTTTAGGCAGTACAGAATCTCGCCCCATTGCATACAACACACGGGATGCGCTTGTTGTAGAAGCTACACCAGAAGAGAAATTCCCTAAAATGACCGCGGTAACAAATAAGGATTTGAACAAATTCCCACCGACCAAATAGACAACTTCCATAGCTGCAGAATCTGTGTTTTCAAATGCAAAGCCCGGGTGAACCAATTGTGCCAAATAAGCCGATCCGATATAGAGCACACCAATTGTCAACAACATGATGATAATCGCTCTAGGAATTGTTTTTTCTGGATTGATTGTTTCTTCAGACAATGTAGTAAGAGAGTCGAAGCCAAGAAAACTGAAACAAAGAATTGATGCTCCTGCCAAAATCACTGGCAATTTGATTTCTGCATTGAACAAAGGCTGAATAGAGAAAAGTGTCCCTGCTCCTACACCCGCCAATAAACTTTTGATAGTTAAAATCCAGAAAATGCAAACAAATATGACTTGTGCAATAACAAAAATCTTACCAGTGGATGCGGTGAACTTAACACCCAAGATGCTAGGTATTACTATAGTTGCAGTTAATAAGGTAATCCACAGAGCGTGAGGGACTCCAGGGAACATTGCATTTAAAAAAACAGTAGACATTAAACAAGTGACCATTGGTGTCAACATATAATCCAACATGATTGTCCAACCGATAAGAAACCCAAGTTGTGGATTAATTGATTTTTGTGTGAATGTATAAGCCGATCCCGCGATTGGAAATGCTTTTGCCATCTTTCCATAACTAAAAGCAGTAAACAGGATTGCAAGAAAAGCGATTATATACGCCCCCATAATGACACCTTGGGAAGTGACAGTTGCAATTCCATATGTGTTGAAGAATACCATCGGGTTATTCCACGCAATCCCTAAAAATACAACTTGAGACAAAGTCAGTGTTCGCATTAATGTTTGTCGTTTCATAATAGCTCCCCCATCCACCTTTGTAATTTCAATATTTCAAAGATTCTGATTTCTGTTGATATTGACTATAAAGGTTTGTGTTACACAAAGGTCAACAACCAAATTATAATTTTCGTTAATGAAAAAACTCTCCGTAGAAATACAGCAAAATGCAGTAATAAGTAGGACTCTAACGAGGTAAAGCTACATATCCTACGAGGGTTATTTTTTTATGATATTACTTTAGATGGGCAAAACTTTTCAAAAAATCCTTTCATGATGAATTGCTACTATTTTTAGTAGACATTGATTAACGCTTCACTTCTGAATGAAGAAAAAAATACTCCCCCTTAGATAAACAGATCTTTTATCTGTCTACCTAAGAAGGAGCATCTCACTCTAATATTGGGTTCCTTTGCTTAAACGGTATCAATAAGCTTAACAATCATTTCATAGCTAAAAAAGACTGAAAGCATCGTTAACAACATAAATACTACCTTTTCAACTTTACTACCCGTTTTTGTAGTAAGTGGTAGGCGTACTGAAATAGATACTGGGAAGAACAGCTTAACACCCTTCTTCGTGCCCATATCAAGGAAAATATGACTTGCCATTCCTAATAAAATACCTAGCGAAATGGATTCGTAAGGTATAAATGTATGTAGTAGCATCCAAATCAAAAATAAAAAAAGCAAACTATGTGTAAAGGAACGATGTCCAAACAGCGAATTCACAGTTTTTGATATGATGGGAAACTTCCTCCCGATTTTACTACCACTATGACAAATATCCGGAAGTAATGCACCGATAACACCTGCTCCTACTAAAACAAGCGGATTATCATTAGAAATTTGTGCAAAAGCAAGGCTAGCCGTGATGCCCCCGATAATATGTGTATTCCCTTGCATTATTTGCTCCTTATGTCTCTATATTTTCACCCTTCTTAATTTAACACACTCCAGCGCGAAAGGGAACATATATTCCGAACACACAATCCCTTTTTTATACCTACTCACAAAATCTCTCATATAAAATTAAAAATATCAGAAACATTTCAGGTTCTCGTTGTATATGTAAGATGATTAGAGATAAAAATGAATATTGGAGGTTATTTATGAAATCTATTAAAGGCATTTTATTTATCATACTAATAATGAGCAGTAGCGCTTTACTGTGGTATTTTGCTACACCTATAGAGTCTATCCAGGCAGTTAACAGGCTCAGTCACATCATTGGAGGCATGGCCATCACAGGCTTCTTTCTTGTCTTTTTGTTAGCAACAAGAATGAAATTTTTTGAGCGTTGGTTCCATGGTCTAGAAAATGTTTATTTTTATCATAAATATTTAGCCATACTTTCACTAGTATTAGTGGTTATTCATGGGCAATTACAAGGTCTGGTCCCCCACTGGGATAAAGTACAAAGAACTTCACTCAGCGAATTTGCGAAAGAACTGGGATCACTTGGCCAATATGGTTTCATAGCACTAATTTTGATTGCGCTTTTGGCTAAATTTCTAAAATATGAGCACTGGCGGATCTTTCATCGATTATTGCTTATCCCTTATACATTTGGAATTTATCATGCCTATTTTTCAAGCAGATACGATTTATTGCAACCTACACCTTTAGGAATTTTTACCGCAATAACGGCGACTATTGGATTTATGTCAGCATTATATATGTTGACGATGTATCAGGATATGTTTTTTAAATATAATGGCAACATTACGGGAATCAAAAAAATAGGGCCCAATGTTATTGAACTGGAGATAACACTTGATAAAACAATACCGTATCGACATGGACAATTTATTTTTATCAAGATTTTGCAAGATGGCATAGAAAAGGCGCCTCATCCCTTTTCAATTTCAGGTGGCGACGGAAAAAAAGTATTTGTCTCTATTAAGGCACTTGGTGATTTCACAAAAAAAGTATATGATTCAGTTCAACTGAATACACCAGTCGCACTTGATGGTCCTTATGGTCATTTAAACTTTGAAAAAGGGACACAACAACAAGTTTGGATAGCAGGTGGCATAGGAATTACTCCTTTTTTATCCTATTTACAATCACAACCCGTCGATCGTGATATTGAATTATTTTACACTTATCATGGTCAAGACAATGCTATCTATAAAGAATTTTTACAGGAGTATGCAAAAACTAACCAACAATTCAAAGTGAACTTTATTGATACTACCCAGATGGACAGACTTTCATTTGAAAATTTTTCAGTACAAGCACATACAACTATTTTTATGTGTGGCCCTGAAAAAATGGTGAAACGCTTTGCCAAGCAATTCAAATCTTACAATAGAGATATTAACGTTGACTTCGAAGCATTTAAATTTAAGTGATTAATAATGAAAAATTAATATAGTCTATAAATATAATTAAATCAAAACTCTCTAATTCGAGCAATTTACTTGGAATTTAGAAAAGTATATCGTATAGTAAATCTCATCAATAATAAAGGAGACTTTTTAACATGACTACAACAAAAAGTTATTTAAATAAAGTAATGCATGATCGTAAATCTGTTCGTAAATATGAAGCAAATTATAAAATCCCTCAATCTGAATTAGAGGAATTACTTATAGAGGCAACAACAGCTCCATCATCAAGCAATTTACAGCCTTGGCGCTTTTTAGTGATCCAAGATGAGGCAGTAAAAAAAGAACTACGCTTGATTGCTAATAACCAGGAGCAAGTAGAAACTGCCTCTGCCATCATTGCGGTTTTAGGCGATACTGAAATGTACAAAAATGTAGAGGAAGTCTATACAAAAAACTTCGAGCTTGGCTATATGGATGAAGCAACAAAAAATATGATGATTGAAAATTCATTAAAGCTATATCCAAACCTTCCTGAAGAAATTCTAAAAAATATAGCTACATTTGATGCGGGCTTAATTTCCATGCAAATCATGCTTTTAGCAAAAGACATGGGCTATGATACAGTACCAATGGGTGGCTTCAATAAAGAGGCTTTTGCAAAGCGCTTTGAATTAACAGATAATCTAGTGCCAATCGTCTTAATCGCTATCGGAAAAGCAGCAGTAGCAGCTTACGGCTCTTCTCGTTTAGAGCTAAATGACCTTGCAAAATTCATTTAATCGAAAGATAAAGACTGTATCAATTACAATTTTGTATAATTAGCTGTCGCTTTGCTTTCACAAGATAAAATGTTTTATTTAGAATAAATATGATACACTAAATATAGAATAAAAAAGACTGGATGCGTCAACATCCAGTCAAAGCAACAATCATGCCGCAAACATAGCGGCTGACCAAGTTAAAGTTGTAGAAATAGTCACCTTACTTAGCCGGCAGGGGGCTATTTCTTTTTATTTTGAGAGACAATAATGCTAAGCATCAGTGTAAGTACTGCAATTAGCAAAAGACTACACTGTACAATCAAACTAAATGCTTCAAATACTGTCAATCGCCTCACCCCCTTTCAATAGGGAGTTCAGCCGCCACCTGCTTTATGAATTGTTGCTATTGTTAGTCTAACAATTTTACGAAATATATTCTATGGAAAATCCTCAGAAGATTAAAAATTGCTACTTATGTTTTTACCACCTGTATCATTAGTCAGGTGAAAGGCTATACTCTACATTTATCGCACTTCATGAGCATGAATCCCGATTTACGTAATTAGCCTAAAACAACACTAAAAAGTACCTCTGTATATTAATCTAAGTCTGACAATTTAGCTAACGACTCTTTCAAAAGCTGTAATTCAGACAGTGACAATGTAACACCCTTCCCCATCTTTGTATGATCCTCCGACCAATCTCTAATATCGTATTTCGGTTCACGACCATTCCAGCTAATCAAATTCAATTCTTTTTTCCAGCCTTTATTGCCTTCCGATAATACCACAATTGTTTCAATAATTTCGTATTTAATTTCTGCCACATGCCTTCCTCCTTATTGTATCTGTATTAAGAACTATATCTTGAAATAATAGGATTATCAAACGTGACAATGCTTGAAATAATTACACTTTCTAAGAAACGTGTAATCTGAATAATGGATATTTAGTTTTAGTCGGAGTTATTCAATGTTCTTCCGTAATAAAATCAAATTATTTCTTAAACTTGTGTACCTTCCTTGGCTCCCATAACGTCGTATATCCGTTCATTATTGAATAATCATATAAATCCACAAGTTTTTTGTTTTCATATGTATAAAAATAAGTTGGTTCTCTAACAATTGACACTAACTTATGGTTTCTTTCGAGCATGGATTCTAAATAAAATCGAGTTGTGATTTTGTCACTTTTATGTAAGTTACAATCATTACACGACAACACTAAATTCCATAAATTATCACAGAAGTGAGCTTCAGGAAGCCCACTTCTTCAGAGGTGGGAGGAATGAAGTGCTTTTTTCTTTATAGAACATATGTTTATATTGTATATTGTGAATAATCAAAAAAAGAAAGGAGTGACGGGTAATGACGAAATGGAAGAAAGATTGTTTTATTATAGAACTCAAGTTACTTATAGATACATGGCAAAAGGATATCCTATTAAAACGTTTTGAAATTGCCCGTACACTCTATAATACAACTTTGTCTTATGCAGTAAAACAATATACTTTCATGCAAGATTCAAAACACTATCGAAAACAATTACGTGGCTATCAAAAAGCGAAAAAAACGAATGATTCAAAAGAATTGAAGCAGATCGCAAAAGAATTAGATAACATTCGTCAATCTTTTGGATTAAGTGAATATCAACTGCATGCGTATATTAAAAAGCATCAACATAACTATAAAAAACATATAGATAGCAATACTTCTCAGAAAATCGCCTCTACTGTCTGGAGAGCGGTTCAAGAAGTTCTATTTAAAGGGAGCAAAGCACACTTTAAACGGTACGGAATGTTTCATTCTGTTGAAGGGAAATCTAATAAAGCAGGCATTCGATTTAAAGAGAATATTGTTTATTGGAATGGATTAACCCTTCCTGTTCGTATTCGTAAACAAGATTTGTTTGTAGAAGAATCCCTTGCTCTTCATACCATTAAATATTGTCGTCTAGTCAAAAAAGTGATTCGTGGCAAACATACGTTGTGTAAATAAGAAAGTCTTATGGAACAGAAGATAAATCAAAGATGTTGTACACAGGACATGGCAACACCATCTGTGGAGAGCTTTGTAACGCTTCTCTTAAGTATATAAGAACCCCATTGCTTTAGCTGTGGGAGTAGTCAGTTTGAACAAAGCTCCACGGAATGAAGTGGTCGACGTGTGTTTTTCGTCGGCTAGTTGATAAATCACAGTTACAATAGAAGCATCGATTTTGTTCAAATTGCGTAAGAACTTTGTAAAACGTCTCTAAAGAACTACGTTTTGAAATCACCTCTATTTTTGAGAGCAGAGCCATTGTACTTGTGGCATCATTCACTTTTTCGAGGTATTTGACTAAATGATAATTTGTTAAATTTATTAAAATTCGTTGGTATTTTTTCATGAATTGATAGACAGGACTGTTGAAACGAAAATATGCATGTTTGATGTCAAATTCATAAAATACCCCTGCTGTATCTCCGTAAAATGCACCGATTACGTTTTGCTTACAGTCACGCTTCACCTCATTGACGATTTTAAGTTGCAAGGAATCTAAAAGCTGATCGAATTGCCATTCTGTAGGGATAGCATTGTCATTAGCATATTTCTGTAAGATGGTTTGGGCACGAGCGGGTTTATCTTCATTCAGCAGAAGACTCCCACCTCTGAAGTTGGTGAAATGAATGAAAATATGGTTCCTTTTCAGTGGGGGTTCAAACGCCTACTGAATGAAGATAAAGCCTCCGGTGGATGTCACGGATTTTGAAAGGAATGAATTGTGCGGGCACAATTCAAAATCCGGACGCAATTACGCCAAGGCGAAATTGATTATTATTTGGTGATTGTGCTAACTTGTGATGAATTACCAGATTCCAATATATATTTGTGAACGAATAAAATATTTGATCATAACTGAGTACTAACTTTTCGTCTACATTGTATAAGTTTTCAAGCAATGCTTTAAAAAACACATACTTATAAGATGTCGAGACTGAAGAACGGTAGTAAAAATTATTCAGATGTTGCCAAATCTGATGTTCAGTTACATATTGCTCACGTATTTCACCAACCTTTAAATCATGAGACATACTGTTTCCCCCTACTCCTTCACCTCAACTAAATAAATACCTTTCGAAAATCCTCCGCGTTGCATCTTCTTCTGAATACGTAGCTGTTCCAACTGTTCATAGGACACGCCGTACATTTGTAAAGCTGCATGTACTAATTCCAACATATCCGCAAGTTCCTCAATGGCCTCTTTTGGAGAGACTGCCTCTAGAAATTCTAATGCCTCTTCTTGCATTTTCGCTTTTATTTCTTCTAAATGTTCTCCCTGTTCTAATACTCTTATGCTACATGTTTTACCCCCCGCTTCAATTATTTGTGGAATTAAATCACGTACTAATTTGTTGTATACTGGCATCCCTACTGTCCCCTTTTAACATACAATTATTTTCTGTATTTCTGCTGAATCGTTTGAATATGTTGTTTTTTGACTTCATTGGATACTTGCATTTGAGGCACGAGCTTATTATAAATTGTTTGAATATCGTCTTGAGAGAAAAACTGTGTTGCAGTTTGTTTTTGTGTTTGGATAAAACGCCTTAAATCTTCTCGTTTTATAACATGTACATTTTGGGAAGTGACTATCACTTTTTTCAATGTACAGCGCTCACTAAAGACAATAATAGAATGAATTGCTTCTTTTGGAAGTTCTAGAAAATCTTGAATTGCACGGATATGCGTAGCATTTTGACGGATTGGATTGAAAAATTTATATTTTTTCTTATTGGGCATCGTTTGTGTCCATTGCTGTTGTGTTTCATTGCCAAAAATCCAACCACTATAGTTTTTTGATTCAATCACATATAGACCAGTTCGATCAATATAAAGTAAATCAATCTCCGTTAATTCATCTGAATTTCTTTTTGGAACATATACATTTAATAATTGCTTATGACTTTGTAAGGCATGCTTCTCAATAATTTTCGATGTTAGATACTCACCATTTCTCCCTTTATTGAGTTTAACTGCAAAGAAATTATTTTTTGTCAGTTTATAATAGACACTTTTCCGATAATTTTTTTTCATAAAGTAAAAACTTATCACTATCAATATAAAAATAATAAATAGAAACAACTTACCCATTCCCCCTAACCTTTCATCCTTTCACAGAAAAACCCAAAATGATTCTACAAAATTATTATACCAATATTTACAAGGGTATTTTTTCGTTTTTTATTATTAGGCAAAATATTTATCAACAAAAGATTTTTTTATAACAATCCAGTACTAATGTTTGATTTTATGGATTTATTATTCTTGCATCACTATTCATGGCTTAACGCGCATGTCTCTGTTCTAAGTGCGGATCACCTTGTCCGTTGGATAAATCCTCTTCCAAACTCTCAGCAATGCATAAGAATATTTCCCGAGTTTGATGTTCAGTCAATTATCGCTAACTCTCGTTTTTCTCCATTCTTTAACTTAAGTGATATTCATTTACTCCGTTAGTACAAGCTAAATCTATACATTTATACTTTAATTACAGCATATGATGTACTTTCCCTTACTTCCGTTACAATATTAGTAGAATCTACAACTGAAAAATTTGTATAAAATGATTCTTCACCACTATATTTCCAATGATTCCAAATTTTTTACTTGCAATTCGATCAATCTTTTATCAAAATTCATCACTAAAATAATAGAAACATTCCCAAAAAACAGGACATATGTATCATTTCCATAAAATCCCTGGTATTTTTCACTGTAGATTTAACCATTTAGTATTGTTATTATTATGAAGTATTTTTTTGAAAGGAGGTTTTCCAATGTACGATTCTTATTATTATAATGATTATGATTATGATGCGTTTTTCGGTGGTTTGTTTCTCATCATTATGTTAATTTTTCTTGTGATGGGTATTGCAGGCTATATTATTAGTTCACTTATTTATTATCAGGCATCTAAAGCAAATGGCTTTGATGATCTTGCCTATGTCGCTTGGATTCCTGTTATTAACGTTTATAGCCTTTTCTTATTAACTGCAAAGGGTGATGATGACGTAACAGTTCGTGCCGAAGCGAAAAAGAATGTTCTAATTTATGCTGGATTTTTACTTGTTTCATTCATTCCATTTATAGGTATACTCGCTGCCTTAGGTGTTAGTATTTATGTTTTGTATTTCACATATCGCCTCTTTTATCGTTGGTCGGGTGAGCCTGGGAGAGCTGTACTTTATATTATTTTATCGTTCATTACATTCGGACTATTCTATTTTATCTACGGCTTAATAAAAATGAATAAACCTTTCGTTGCATAATTACATATGCAAAATAGAAAACCTCTTTACTCCTTTAAAATACAAGGTTAAAGAGGTTTTCGACTTATTCACGTAATTTTACACTATAGTGTCTCATGGACTTAGGAATACCTTTTAATGCAAGCACCCCACTATACACTAAAAATCTTATTCTACATTCTAAAAAGAAGACACTGGGAAGCTCGTCGATTAAAGGTAAGAGTTCCGCAATCACTGTTCCCGTCTTTATAAAATCTTTTGTTACTTGTTCATTATGTAGCTTTTCTATCGTCTCTATAATAAGTGGATCAAAATAATTTTCTGGTACCCCTTTTATTTCATTGTTAATCCATAGGCGCAGAACATCGTTATTTTGCGATACTATTTCCCATTCATTTTGCAAAATAAGACGGTCCTGAGTAGTTAGTTGCTTTCTTTCTTTTATGTTCACAAAAAGCTGCGCCAATTGTTGTGAATTTAGCTGACTTGTCGCACAATTAGTCTTACTATGTTCTGTCGTATTAATAAGGAAAATCTCATTTGATTTATCTCGCAATAAATAGAGGAAATAACGAAGTCCACATTGTTCATCTGCGTTATTACCATACCAAATATAGATAGGAACATGATTTGGAATATCTTCTATTTCACGCAAAGTATTTGTAAACTTATTTTGATAAACATCTTCCTCTCCATCGTTAATATTTTCAAATAACCAATCATTTCGGAAGTCTTGACCTCTTTTCTCCTCTAGCTTCCACAATGGTCCAATTGAGAAGCAATCAGGGAATCCAATCACATGTTTAGGTGGCGCAAGCGCTACTCTCACTGAACCTGCAGCAGATTCAGTGCTCACAATATGAACTGCCTGCGTTGTTAATCGTTGGTCTACAGAACGATGTTTTTGAATACAGTCATTTACAATTTCTACTATGTCGCATAATTTATCGTACTCTAGCGAGAATCCCCAACCCTCAATTGCTTCACTTTCTTCATGGTTGAATGTTTCAAATTGAGAAAGATGCTGTAATTCATATGCCTCCCATTCACTACTATCTATCAAATCCGATGCGTTCAAATAATTATGTGTTTTAATTCGATAGACAAAAACCGTATTTAACTCCAATAAAAAATAAATAAATGGATAATTTACTTTCCATTCCATAACTCAGCCCCCCTTTTATATAAAAATTTTAACATATAAAAATTGAGAACTATTCGTTGTATTTTCTACTCTCATACGACACATGACTTATCAAATTATGAAAAAGCAGTTAGATAACAGAATAAATATGCTATATTATAGTTAGAAAATTTAGAATTTCTATTTTTAATTTACAAAGGGGTTTGATAATTGTGTATGAAAATATTTTAAGACATCCAGGACCTACACCAATTCCGAAAAAGGTTCAGCTTGCGATGAATCACGATATTATTAGTCATCGAAGCAATGAATTTGTGAAGCTTTACCGTGAAACAATTGAATTAGTGAAGCCTGTTTTTGGGACAAAGCAGGATATTTTACTCCTTCCATCAGGTGGTACGGCCGCTTTAGAGGCCGCAGCGGTTAACACTGTTTCTGCTGGTGAAAATGTTGTTGTAATTACTGTTGGAGCGTTCGGAGACTATTTCGTTTCGATTTGTGAGAAATATGGCTTTCATGTACATAAGCTTGAAAAAGAATGGGGACAAGCTTGCACGGCTAAGGAGCTGCGAGAATTTTTGCAGCCTTTAAAAGATATTAAGGCTGTTTTTGTCACATACAATGAAACTTCGACTGGTATCTTAAACCCAATCGCTGAATTAGCACAAGTTGTTCGTGAGGAAACGGATGCCTTATGTATTGTCGATGGTGTAAGTTGCATCGGTGGAGCTCCTGCTGAAATGGATGCTTGGGGAATCGATATTCTTATTACAGGATCTCAAAAAGCCATGATGTTACCTCCAGGCCTTTCCTTAGTCAGCGTAAGCGAAAGAGCTTGGAAAGTCATTGAAGAAAATAAAGCACCGTCCTATTATTTAAACTTATTAAGCTATCATAGCTGGGCAGAAAAAGGGATGACTCCAAATACGCCTACTGTAACACTTATTTATGGACTCCACGAGGTTTGTAAACTTATAGAGGAAGAAGGAGGCTTTAAAAAGACAATTGCCCGCCATGAACTATTGAAAAACATGGTACGTCATGCAATGAACGCTCTTAATATTGAACTTCTCACTACTGATGAGCATGCTTCTCCGACCATTACAGCGATTATGGCACCAAAAGGGATTGCACTCGGTGACTTCTTATCACATTTAAAGCAGCAATATCATTTAGATTTCGCTGGAGGACTCGGTCATTTGCAGGGTAAAATATTTAGATTCGGTCATATGGGCTATTGTTTTCCAAGTGATATTTTACAGGCCGTTTCTTTAATGGAAGCCGCACTTCAAGACTTTGAATATGACTTTGTGCCAGGTGCAGGTGTGCGAGCAGCACAGGAAGTATTTTTAGCTGCTCAGCAAAATAAAATTGCAACGATAAAGTGAAACTTTAATCAGTGAGGGCTTCTTCATCCCTACCGGTTAGTCTCCACCAATTGAGCTTATACGAGCAGTTAATCTCCTATCTAGCTGGTTATTATGTGGGATAAAGCTTTAAACCTCCAAATCTACGCATAGATTTGGAGGTTTGTTTATTTCGTAAGATTGCATATAAGTTGATTGGCGTGAAGGCTGGGCGACTCCTTGGGAATATGCAATAGAGGAACAGAAATCTGTAATACCATACTTCCGTTTTTCTTTTTCAAGAGGCACAAATCAGATATTTATACATCTGTAAGCGTCAAATAGCGCCCACCTGTTACTAAGGGGGCGCTATTTGACGCTTATGTTCGAAGCATATTTACACGCGAAGGCGATAAAAAATCGTATCGTCAATGCCTCAGCGCGACGATATCTATTACATGCTGTAAAGATAATAATAAAGTTTAGAAAAATCCTTTGCGATTAGAGAATCTCGCTCGATAAAAAATTGCAATGTACCAGAGTCTGCTATCATGGCATATGTCTTTTGGGCATTCCCCTCCATATCTAATTGAAACAGCAGCTCTGCATTGCCATTATTCTTATCAAAACTATTTTTATCCATAAATGCGTAGCCACCTATTTTCGTGCCACTACCATCTGTTTGATCAAAATACTTTGAATATGCAGGGTTCTCCATTGGTAAGTCATAATGAACGGAGCGAGGATCTGTGTACGGTACTAACTCTTCGCGTAATGTTGCCTTAAATGCATAAGGGCCACCAAAGATAATTGGTTCACATAGCTCATACTCCATCTCCTCATCAGAAAAAGGCTCTATATCATGAGAGGGCTCAAAATCCGCGTAATATCGACAATAATAACCATCCTCGTAAACACCATAATCCTCATCTGCCAACACAAAAAACTGTAGAAGTCCTTGCTGCGGGTAATCTTCTAGCGAGGGTAGCTGAGAAAAATTAAGCTGAGCCAAAAACATATAAGGTATGCCACTACTATGTACAGGAAAGCTATCACCTAACTTACAATAAGGTCGTCCACCTAATTTACTATCCGTATAAGTTACTGACTCCTCTAATGCTTTTAAAACAATCGCCTGCTTTAATGAATGCTTCATTATGTATCAACTCTTTCTTGTTGCTAGAAATGATTTCTCTTAATATACATACTCTAAATGAGCAAAAACTGAAAATAATTCCCATTAAGTAAAATGAAAAGACAGAATCCACTTTTTGGTTAAAATGAAAATCACCAAACAACCATCCTCCAAAGGAGCGTATCTGTCTCATGATTAACTTAACACTTCACCAACAAATCAGCAAAGGGTTTCTTGATTGGCAATTGCCGTTTTACTTTCCCAAGCCTTTTTCACAACATTTGTAAGCGCCAAATACTAAACATCTAAATAAGACACGATGTGATGTTTTGAATAAATTTGCGATCAAATTTTGAAAAGTAATAAACGCAAGAATGTTGATTCCGATCGCATTCTTGCGTTTTCTCATTAACTAACTACCTTAATCATTAATTCTTGCTCCTTGCACTACCTTTGCCATGTATTCCTCCCGCATTTCCACCGGCACCATACTTCCACCTGTTGCCCATACAAGATGGGTTGCTTGCTCCATCTTATCAACTAAATCATGCTCTTCTAAATAACTTTGTCCTTTTTTCATTAACTGAATCGGTCCGAACATCCCTGCATGTGCAGATGGCTCTAAAAATAAATCTTCTACCTCCATGGCTAATGCTAGTGATTTAAATAATTCCTCATCTTTAACTGTGTAGCAGCCACTTACATACGTTTCCATCACTTTGCCAACAAATTTTGACGCACGACCAACAGCAAGGCCATCCGCTTCGGTTTTATTATCAAGACCTATATCTTCTACACTGATGGCGTCATGTAAACCAGTCATTAAACCAATTGTCATACAAGGAGATGCTGCTGGTTCAGCAAAGAAAATATGGGCATGTTCTCCAAAAATTTCACGAATGCCGTACGCAACACCGCCTGGTCCACCACCTACACCACAAGGTAAATAAACGAACAATGGATGGGCTTCATCTACAGTAATGTTCGTCTTTTCAAACTGTATTTTTAAGCGCTTTGCCGCCACTGCATAGCCTGCAAATAAGTCCTTCGAATTCTCATCATCAATGAAATGACACATAGGATCTTGTTCAGCCTCTCGACGACCTTGTTCTACAGCAACGCTATAGTCGGCTTCATATTCAATAACGGTCGCACCTTTTTCTCGCAATAATGCTTTTTTCCACTCTTTGGCGTCACTCGACATATGTACAACGACATTAAAGCCGAGTTTTTTGCCCATAATGCCGATACTTAAGCCTAAATTACCTGTAGAACCTACGGCAATTGTGTATTGCTGGAAGAAAGCATGAAAGTCCTCTGTTGCCAACACAGCAAAATTATCTTCTTTTGTTAGCTTTCCATTAGCCATCAAAAGCTGCTCTGCATGCCTTAATACTTCAAAAATACCACCACGAGCTTTAATAGAGCCTGAGATTGGCAAGGCATGATCGCATTTTAAGATAAATTGACCTGGTATTGAAACATCAAACTCCTTTTCAAGAGCTTTCTTTATCAGTGTTATATCTTGAATAGATGATTCAATAAGTCCATTGCTTTCCAAAAGCTCTGGGAATGCTATTTTTAAATAGGAAGAAAAGCGTTTAAGTGTTTCTTCTGCCTTCTCAACTTCCTCCATTGAAAAAAGATTTGTCATCGCCTTTTTTTGCCAATTTGTATTTTCCCAAAGCACAGTATCATGATTTGCTAACTCTTTTAGTTTAGGAAATTGATTAAATAGTTCGTGTTTAAGTTCATTTTCCACCTTCTGGTTCCTCCATTTTTTGTGCTGAAATTGCTCGTTCACAAATTTGTCGAAATTTCATTTCGAACGAAATATTGTTTTCTTGTGTTCGTTTTTTTGGCCCCCTTGTACGTCCACCAGCACGTCTAAATTTTTGTCCAACATGGCGCATTTCGAGCAAACGTTCGATATTTTCATCGGACATCTCTCGTCCATTTTGATCGATTGGATAACCCCCTCTTGCCAAAACCATAGCTGCTAAACCGTAATCCTGCGTAATGACAATATCATGCTTTGAAAGCGCATTCACTAGCGTAAAATCAACCGAATCCGGTCCCTTAGGAACAATAATTGTTATTACATTATCACGTTCAATACGGTGGGATGTATCGCAAAACAAGATTGTTTCTATCTCAAACTCAGATGATATAGTTAGTGCTAAATCCACGACTGGACAGGCATCAGCATCAATTAAAACCTTCACAATAAAGCATCATTCCTTTCTCACAATTTGATAGATCACTCATCTTATTATTATTTTAATATAACAAATTCTCAGCTCCACTTGCTCAATTTTTCACAAACTTAAGACTGTTGGAAAAAGTATTTTATTGAATAGTGCGAAAAATAGATATACGATACAAATATCAAATAACTGGAGGTTTTTTACTATGACAACTACAATTGTAAGCAACGAACAATTAGCAAAAGAATACGTTGATGGCGTATTCGAGCAATTAAAACAACAAAATAGTTATCAAGCGGAGTTCTTACAAGCAGCTGAAGAGATTTTCATCTCATTAGTGCCTGTATTTACACAACACCCTGAATATATTAAAGCCAATATCTTATCTCGTATCGTTGAGCCAGATCGCATCATTTCCTTCCGTGTTGCTTGGCAAGATGATAACAACCAAGTTCAAGTAAACCGTGGTTACCGTGTTCAGTACAGCAACGTAATGGGGCCATACAAAGGCGGCCTTCGCTTCCACCCTTCCGTAAACGAATCAATTATCAAATTCTTAGGCTTTGAACAAATCTTTAAAAATGCTTTAACAGGCCAACCAATCGGTGGTGGTAAAGGTGGTTCAAACTTCGATCCTAAGGGAAAATCAGATTCAGAAATCATGCGTTTCTGTCAAGCATTCATGACTGAATTATACCGCCATATTGGTCCAGATGTCGATGTTCCAGCAGGTGATATCGGTGTTGGAGCTCGAGAAGTTGGCTATTTATGGGGTCAATACAAGCGTTTAACAAAAGCAAGCGAATCTGGTGTATTAACTGGTAAAACTCCTGGATACGGCGGCTCTTTAGCCCGTAAAGAGGCAACTGGGTACGGTACTGTATATTTTGTCAACGAAATGCTAAAAGATGCCAATGATTCATTCGAGGGTAAAACAGTTGTAGTTTCTGGCTCTGGTAACGTTTCAACATATGCAATTGAAAAAGCACAATCCTATGGCGCAAAAGTTGTTGCTTGCTCTGACTCTTCAGGCTATGTTTACGATCAAGATGGTTTAGATCTTGACGCAATTAAAGAAATTAAAGAAGTAAAAGGCGATCGTATCTCCACTTACTTAAACTATCGTCCAAATGCTACATTTACAGAAGGCTGCACAGGTATCTGGACTATTCCTTGTGACATCGCGCTTCCATGTGCTACTCAAAACGAAATTAATGGCGATTCAGCTCGCACTTTAATTGCAAACGGCGTGAAAGCTATTGGTGAAGGTGCAAACATGCCATCAGATCTTGAAGCAATTAACGAATTCTTAGAAGCTGGCGTATTATTTGGTCCAGCTAAAGCTGCTAATGCCGGCGGAGTTGCTGTATCTGCTCTTGAAATGGCGCAAGATTCTAGCCGCGTATTCTGGTCATTTGAAAAAGTAGATGCTAAATTACATGAAATTATGAAAAATATTTACGCGGACAGTAAAGCGGCTGCTGAAAAATATGGTTATCCTGGGAACCTTGTAGTTGGCGCGAATATTGCTGGCTTCGTGAAGGTTGCTGATGGTATGCTAGCTGAAGGCGTATATTAATAACATTCAAGATGATAGCGAACATTCGTTATCATCTTATTTTTCAGTAAAAAAAAAGTTAAAAAACGTGAAAATAATCGTTTAAAACGAACATTTTTATTATTAAACATTTAAAACATTCGTGTTATAATGATAGAGTACTATGAAATATTGGAGGGTTTTTTGTGGAATTATTGTATACAGGTAAAACGAAAAATGTGTTCAAATTAGAAGATGGTCATTACTTATTAAAATTCAAAGATGATGTAACTGGTGAAAACGGCGTATTCGACCCAGGTGCTAATACTGTTGGATTAACAATCGACGGCGCTGGTTTAGCTGGACTTCGCTTAACTTCTTATTTCTACTCAAAACTAAACGAACAAGGTGTTCCTACTCACTATGTTGATGCAAACTTCAACGATGCAACAATGACAGTAAAGCCTGCAACTGTTTTCGGTAAAGGTTTAGAGGTCATTTGCCGCTTCAAGGCAGTAGGCTCTTTCCTACGTCGCTACGGTGCTTACGTGCAAGAAGGACAAGATTTAGATTCTTTCGTAGAAGTTACCATCAAAGATGACGATCGACTAGATCCTCCTATTTCTGAAGATGCTTTAGCCATGTTAAACCTGTTAACACACGAAGAATACGCAATTTTAAAGCAACGTACAATTGAAATTTCTAAATTTGTTGCTGCAGAGCTTGCAAAAAAAGGGTTAACGCTATACGACATCAAATTAGAATTTGGTCGTGATGCTAAAACAAATGAAATTTTATTAATAGATGAAATTTCAGGTGGTAATATGCGTGCTTACAAAGGCGAACAATACATTGAACCATTAGAGCTTGAAAAAATCATGTTAGCTAAATAAATTCATGTTAGTATGTCTTTAGTTTGACTGGATAGGAATATTCAAAAAGAGTCGCTTTCTTGCGGCTCTTTTTTTGTAAACAAGATGATTTTTTCTTTCTTGTGAAACTTTTGATTGAATCATCCGTATACTAATATACGCAGAATGTAATTATACTATTATTTCGGAGGTAATTTGATGGATAACTATAATGACACACCACAAGAAAGGCCAAAGCTTAATCCATTTTTGTCTATCTGGTTGCATCCAAAGCAAACAACTCGTTTCATGATAGAAGAAAAATCAATTGGCTTTGCGATTCTTCTCATATCAATTGGTTATATTGGTGTTACACTTTCGGACCTTATTGATAAGAAAGCCTTGTTAGACTGGTCACCTTGGTTTATCGTACTATTTTGTGTTATTTTATCACCGATTTCAGCGATAATTGGTACGGCTTTTGCCGCACTAATCACTTGGCTGTTCGGTAAACTTTTTAAAGGAACAGGTACGTACTCACAATTATTCAAAGGGCTAAGTTTAACTGCTATTCCATTTTTAGTACTTATTCCTTTTTATTTAATTTGGTTATTTACGTCACCTGAATCTTTAATGGACCCTAATTTCGCTGGAACGATGCCTTGGATTTTTTGGCTAACGACTCTCATCACAATTGTGATTGGTATTTGGTCCATCGTTATCACTGTAGGAGCTGTTGCAGAAGCACATCAAATACCCAACTGGATGGCCTTCTTTACAATCTTACTACCAACTATTATTTTTGCTATTTTACTCATCATTCTTATTATTGTTCTCTTTCTCATTTTCGGCATTTTTAATGGAATGATGTAAAAAAATCTCCCCTCTCCATGAGAGCAGGGGATTTTTTTCATTTCTATTTACTTTGCACTTACCCCATCAAAAAAGAAGATGAAGAAAAACAAATAGTCTTTCTTCATCTTCATCATTTAGGTGGATTATTAATTTTAAACTGAAAGCACTGTATTTTGGTGGAATAGCTCCGATACACCTGACTCAACGGCAGCACCACTTACAGCTTGCGAAACAATTTCAACGACACGGTCATCTAATGATTTAGGTACAATATATTCTTCTGTTAATTCCTCATCACTTACAAGAGAGGCAATTGCTTCAACTGCGGCTATCTTCATCGCCTCATTAATATCTGTTGCTCGCACATCCAATGCCCCACGGAAAATACCAGGGAAAGCAAGCACATTGTTAATTTGGTTTGGATAATCTGAACGTCCTGTACCCATAACACGTACACCCCATGCCTTGGCGTTTTCATAGGTAATTTCAGGATTTGGATTTGCTAGTGCAAACACGACTGGATTTTCATTCATTGAAGCAATATGTGCTTCGGTTAATAGATTGGCAACAGATACGCCGATAAAAACGTCTGCACCTACAAGGGCATCCTCCAATGTTCCATGTAATTTTTCTGGATTTGTTAAATGGGCAACCGTTTCTTTAATTGGGTTCATACCTTCAGCACGACCTTCATAAATAAGACCTTTTGTATCACACATAAAAATATTTTTATAGCCCATTTGCACAAGAATACGTAAAATGGCAATTCCCGCTGCCCCTGCTCCATTAATGACGATCTTCATCGTTGTCACATCTTTTTTCACGATACGATTGGCATTAATCATCCCTGCACCTACGACAATCGCCGTTCCATGCTGATCATCATGGAATACAGGAATATCACATTCTTGGCGCAGACGATCTTCTATTTCAAAGCATCTTGGCGCTGAAATATCTTCTAAATTTACAGCACCAAAAGTTGGAGCAAGCGCCTTCACAATGCTGACGATTTCATCCGTATTCTTCGTATCTAAACAAATAGGAAAAGCATCAACATTGGCAAAACGCTTTAATAAAATCGCCTTCCCCTCCATTACTGGTAATGCCGCCTTTGGACCGATATCCCCTAAACCTAATACCGCAGTACCATCTGAAACAACCGCCACCATATTACCTTTCATTGTATAGTCGTAAACAAGTGATGGATTTCTTTCAATCTCTACACAAGGCGCAGCTACCCCTGGAGAATACGCAAGACTTAGATCATATGAATCTTGCACAGGTACCTTTGAATTCACCTCTAATTTCCCACTATAATGCTCATGCATTTCTAAAGCCTTTTTCATAATATCCATTCAATCCCATCCTTTTCTTTTGAATTATTATATATTTTAGAATCATAATACTTTGTGAAAATAAAGTCAACGAATTTTCTGTCAATTTTATTTTTTCTTTAAAACAACGCTATTTATTATCGTTTAGGTCAATTTTACATTTTGTTATCAGTTTCACAATCAATTATTTTAATATAATTATAGTATCGATTTCCTTTTAAAAAAATGTACAAATACCGCCATTACGCCTGCTCACTTCTTCACATAGTATTTTTCTCATGTAAATGAGAAATTTTTCACAAACTAATGTAAGCGCATCCATTATTACATCTGGTTTCGTCACATTTTCTCCACATTTTTTCACAAAGTTTTATATTATGCATTCTAAAGTATTCTTTTTTACTTTCTGTTCTACTCATTAAAGCTCTCATTCCTTAGCGATGTCATTCCAATCAAGAATCGAGTAGGAGGGAGTGATTAACTCCCGACCTCTCCAACCACCGTACGTACGGATCCGTATACGGCGGTTCCATGAAGTCTGACGGACAGTGATTTTATATCTCCCTGTCCGTTATGCTTTTCTGTCTCTCCTTGCCACTTGTATTCTCAGCCCTCTTTGTGTCTCCTATGGGATTCACCATTTCTTCCACTAAGTAAGTCCATCTTTGGATTGTCTGCTTCATCGATCAAGCGAAATTCGAGTTTATTCCACACTCCTTCATGGTTTGGTCCTTCCCATTTATGGTACTATGACCTCTGCTGACTTCTGATGGTTCAGCTACTTGTCACCAAATAGGTTATGAAGGGTACTTCACGTTTCCATCAGACCTCCCCGGGTAAGCGCATGCACTTTCACACCATCTATCCGCCTCATTTACTCGATATGACCTTCGACAGAAAGGACTTTGTTTTGTTTGGCAAACTCATCCAATCATACCTAGCCTTCTATGAGATTCGTGTTCCTCGGACCGGTGTTTTGCCTCCAGCTTCCTTCAGATTCCGCGTCGCCACGGACACCCNCCTTCAGATTTCGCCACGGACACCCTTGCTCTTGGCTAACCTCTACTTCTGTCTTCGGGGTTCGGGACTTGCACCCTATAGCTCATGCGCATGCCGGGCGCACCAAAAAAAGAGTCCTTATTTTAAGGACTCTTGCGTAAAATGATTTATAAAAGCGGTGATAATATGTTTAGAAGACCACTGTTCCTCTGATGCTTTTGTAATCGGGTAATCACGAGGAAAGGTTGTTTTTGTGATTTCTTCTACTGAATAACCTTTATTGAACAATTGTTTTATTTTACCCTCCATGTCTTCTAAATAAGCAATTTTTTCTTGTATTTTCGCTCGACCATCCTCTATATAGCCTGCATGACAGCAATAAACTTCCTGAAAATCATAGTTTAATATATTCTTCAAAGACGCCAAGGTATGTACGATATTTTCTTCATCAAGGACAACCTTAGTTTTCGTCTGTATATATAAATCGCCTGTAAACATTGCACCTGTTTCTCGATTGTAAAATGATACATGATCTGTTGTATGTCCCGGTGTTTCAATAACATCCCATGTAGCCGATTTCGTTTGCAATGTATCGCCAAACGGTTGAGCCATAAACGCTTGTCGCTCTCCCCATAATGCCTGTCGATAAAATGGATACTCTCCATCCTCTGCACAAATATTTACCGAATCTCGGTGAATATAGATAGGTACACTCTTATGCTGCTGAATCCATGCTGCATTTCCTGCATGATCCTCATGGGAATGTGTTAGCGCCAATTGCTCAATCGGTATTTCGTTAAAAAAGGATTGGAACTCCTTCGAAAGTGAGTGTGAGCCTGTGTCAATAAGTAACCCATCCACAAAAAAGCTATAAACACTCATTCCAATACCCTGAACAGCTACTTTACCGTGAGCACATTGCACATCACGATTTCGTTGAATCTCTATACTTTTTTCTCGTTTAAACATCCTATTCCTCCTTCACCCTTTGTAAAAAGAGTGTAGCACAAAATGAATGGCCAGTCATTTTATGAATACATGACAACCCGCATCGCTAATTTAATATCCTTTTTCAAACTACGAAAATGGAAAAGTAAACGTATATTGGCGATTAATATCAAAACAGCTCCTACTATTAATAGAGAGACCATTGCATCGTATTCTATATTCATTAGAAAAGTCCAACATGCGGAAACAGAGAGTACAATCCACATATATTTTTTCATAATACGATGAGTAGAACCTAGTATATTATAATGTTTCTCAATTTCTACTATAATTTTGCCGAATTCTAAAATAATGAGTAAGTCAACGATAACTGTTAACACTAAGTGCCATGTAATGGTAAGCAAATGTGAGGTTACAATATTTGTAATTAAAAGTATGAATCCAATGAAAATGTAATGTTTGGCCAATGTTTTACCTTTAAAATAAGACAGACTCTTCATACACGCAAAGTAAATCAATAGCTGCTGTACATAGAAGGCGTATGGAAAAACATTTAAAAATACAAGTTTTAAGCATAGAGCAATCGTTAGCCACTTTAATAAATTCAATTGCCGATGCTTTTCTGACAAATCAATCATGCCTCTCAATCTCCTCTCTTATTTTTGTGATTTTAAATGAAGCTTCTCTCTGTATCCATATTGGTAACATCCCATCTGGACCACTAACACCAACCTTCGCATGTACGTCCATTCCTGTCTCACTGATATGGAATGAGATTGTTACTCGTTGCCCCTTCTTCACAGCAATGGGAAAATCCTTTTCCGTATATGCAATTTCATTGACTTTAATTTCTGTAAAACTAATACTTCGATTTAATACTTCAGGTATATTTACTGTATCTAGCACTACATCCTGTGTCAGAACAAACGTCGCTGTTCTGTCACCATCATAACTACCAGATGTCCCTATAAACCCTTTTAACTCTTTTGCTGAATGCTCAAAATCTATTCGCAATGTCGTTGATAGCTTTTCACCATCATCAAGCACTAGAAACACTTCTGTACTGTTAATCAGTGTCTTTATCTCCTCTTTATTTCCAACAAAATAAGCTGCACGCATAAACTGATGAGAACTTTCATTTGTGACATCTGCTGGATAATATGAGATTCCTTTATTTTCTCTATCGCCATAGTCCCTTGCTTGCAATGTAAGATTGTTGGCCTGTAAATATTTCACAAAACGTCGGTCGCTTTTATTTGTAATATAATGGATTGTAAAGTCATAGGACTCATTGCTACTAAAAAAGTCTTGCACAAGTGGGACAGTGATTGGTCTTGGCAATTGATTTTGCAAATAAAATGCACTATTACCGAGCAATAGCGCCATAATGAAGCCCATTGCTATACTCGCCGTTTTATCCATCCCTTTTCGAATCGCCATTTTCACAACAAAAATAGTCATTATCATTAGGAAAATTGCTATGCTCCAATACAAAATAGGTGAGGATAGACTCCCATCTAATAAACTGCTCGACTGCTGTTGTCGTGTATCATGCTCTTCTCCTACACTTAAAGCTATAAAACCTCCTGCTGCGAGCGTCACAGCAACAGTCAATATTTTAGGCATCCAGCGCTTAGAGATTTGCTGCTCTTTTTTTGCTTGTTCAATTCCTTGTAGACTACGCTTATGCAACGATTTTGGGATATCAATTTGATCCAACTGCTTTTTAAAATCGTTCATCCTTGTACCTCCTGTTCAAGCGCTTGCTTTAATTTTTTTAATGCACGATATAAAATGGTTTTCGCGGTTCCTAATTTTAGCTGCAAAACCTGAGCCACTTGAGATAATGTATAATCATGATAAAATCGAAGTAAAATAACGTCTTTTTCCTCTTTTGTGAGCTTTGTCATTACATCTTCCAACGCCCATTTTTCTGGAAGCTCCTCAAGTGGCTCTTCACTTATTTCTAACTCCGCCTCACATGGCAGGATCTGCTCCCGCTTTTTTAGCAAATCTGTCGCACAATTAATGGCAATCCTCATTAACCATGTTTTTATATAAGTTACGCTTTGTAATGAATGTATGTATTTAAAGCTGCGGTAAGCGACCTCCTGCACAACATCAAGTGCATCAGCCTCATTGCCTACGTATACATAGGCCATTTTATATAAATCATTCTCAAACTGTGAAAATAACTGTGCGAACGCCTCTGCATCGCCCTCTTTTGCTCGTTGGACGAGTATTTCCTGCACTAGCTCACCCCCTTTACCTATTAGACCTTAAAATAACAAATTTGGCTTTAAAACTTTGTAAATTACTTAAAATGTATATGTCATGCATATAAGTTGATTGGAGATTGCGACTCCTTGGGGATTAGCGTCACAGATGAGACCCTGCAGCGCAGCGGATGTTTTCTGTGCGAAAGCGAAGCGGCAGCAACAATGTTTTTTCTGTGCGAAAGCGAAGCGGCAGCAACAATGTTTTTTCTGTGCGAAAGCGAA
>NZ_LIYL01000016.1:111314-198713 GCF_001278875.1 Lysinibacillus sp. FJAT-14222
CGAAAGCGAAAGCAACAATGTTTTTTCTGTGCGAAAGCGAAGCAGCAGCAACAATGTTTTTTCTGTGCGAAAACGAAGCGGCAGCAATAAAAGCGGCTCATCGGACACCCCCAGGAAGCTCTGCTCTGCGCGAAAGCGAAGCGTCAGCGGCAAATGTTTTATCTGTGCGAAAGCGTAGCGGCAGCAACAAAGCGCCCAGTCGGAACGGAAATCAACCACACGTATTGGTGATAGACTAAGCATTTGAGGTTTTATTTCTTTCTCCAAGAAAAAAACGCCCACCAAAGTGAGCGTCTCTTCTTCAATCATTTATTCATTTGTACCTTTTTCTACATCATATTGTGTAATCCAGTCACTAAAGCTACCTACATACAGTTGAATATTTTCATAACCTTCATCTGCTAGCACTGCATATAATGGTGATGCTGTAACACCACTTCCACAATAGACAACAACGTGCTCGTCGCGTGCAACCTTGTTGCGTAACGCATCATTGGCTTGCAATTGACCATCTGACTTTAATTGCTCCCAGTCAAAGTTTTTCGCTGTTGGAATATGCCCAGCTACTTTATCAAGAGGCTCCATTTCACCACGGTAGCGAGCTGCAGCACGCGCATCTAATAACGTTGCTTCCACCTCTCCGTCCACAATGGCTTTAACTGCTTCACGCGGAGCATACAGTTCATCTCTCCATTCAAATTCAATTGTAGTCGGTGGATATTTTATAATGTCCTTAGTGAAAGATACTTTTTCCTCGAGAGCAGGGGCACCACCATTCACAATCACTACATTTGGAAAGCCTGCATACGTCAGCATCCACCAAGCGCGAGGTGCAAATGGTGCAGCTCCTTGATCGTAAACGACAATTTGATCCTCATAGCGTAACCCTAATCCTTGAAATATTGCCGCTAGCTTTTCCTTTTCTGGCATTGGATGACGACCATTACTGGACTCCATATCTGATAGCTCCTGCTCTAAATCGACATAAATAGCACCTGGTGCATGACCTTCTTCAAATGCTTTTTTTCCTGCCTCTTTGTTTTGTAAATCAAAGCGAGCATCGACGAAACGGATTTCGTCTAATTGAATATCCTCAACTGATTTGAATACTTTTCCCAAGTGAATCACCTCATGTGTATTGTAATTGAGAGTATATAGCTTTCCAAGAAACTAAGCGGCTTTCTTCCTGAAGTGCAAGTCTTTCTGTTTCAATTTGTTCAAGTGCCTGATGGTAAATATGCAAACGTAATTTCTCCGCTTCCTCAGCAATAAAGGTAATAGCCCATGTCATGAGAGATACTTTTTGTGAATCTAAATAATTTTGCGCATCTGGTTTTGTTAATCCCTCTAGCGCCTCACTTAGCTTCACTTTTTCATTTTTCTCAAAGAATGCCTTTGGATTGCGGAAGTGAGATTTCACTCCTGAATATTTCGTGATATCTGTAAATGGTCCTTCAAAATCAAGTAAATCCGGCTCAGAGGATTCAAACGCTAAGAATGAGAAGCTACGGTTTAATTCTTTAAGCTCACGCACTTCATCTCTAAAGCGCAGTTGCATCTTCTTACTAATAAACTGTGATAAACGGAAGTTTGTTACACGCATTTCTTGCGTAAAATCAAATCGTAAACTTTGCATTACTTCCTTTAAAGCATGCTCTAGTGCTTGCTGAGCTGGCATTGCTGCAAATGTTGATGGATTGTAGCCTTCCTTAAAGAACTCTGGGTAACGATAATACACACGCTGAAGGACATAATAAAGTAATTCATCCAGTTCTTGCTTCGTTTCACTTTCTACCATACTTGCATTAAGCGAATTGAACTTCGATTTTATATGCTGTTCAAGAGTTGCTAATTCCTCTAATCGCTCATCCTTACGCTTTAAGTTCTCTTCTGTCTGCGCAATTAAGTCACCTAAACGTTGCTCCGTTTTATCGACTTCCTCTGCAAGTGCCTGAACAGCCAATGCGCTTAATTCATCATTTAAGAATGTGTGGAAGGCATCCTCGAACGGTGGCATACCTGATGTTAAATCAGCACCCTCTACTTTTTCCTTTAATGCCAGTAAGCTTGACACACCGTAAAGTCGAGGGAAGCGAATGCCAAAGCGTTGTAATTCTGAACGTACATAGCCTTTTACATCTTCCTGTTCTTCTTCTGTTGTCGCTAAATCAATCGCATTGACGATAAAGAACATTTTATCAAGTTCGAAGGCATCCTTCACACGACCAAGCTGGATTAAAAACTCACGGTCAGCTTTAGCAAAAGCATGATTATAATAAGTAATAAACAAGATTGCATCAGCATTTCGAATATATTCAAATGCCACACCTGTATGACGCGCATTAATAGAATCTGCTCCTGGTGTGTCAACAAGTGTCACACCCATGCGTGTTAACGGACTATCATAATAGAAATCAATATTATCGACAAAGCATGATTTATTTTCCTGCGCAACAAATTTTTCGAACTCTTCACGATTAACACGTAATACTTTTCCAAGCTCAGACTTAAATGTTGGGAACCCTTCTTTATATGCACGAATAAATGATTTATGCACATTTAATCGTTCGTCCGATAGCTGCACCGCAAGTCCTTCATCTGCACGATTAAACGCCTCTTCTAAAGAAGAAACCGATAAACCCACTGCTGCGTATGAAGCTTGAATATCCTCTAGCATTTGGTCAGCTGTTTTTAACAGTACATCTGCTGTTTCATGCGGATGCTCTGGTGTCACAGGACGAATTTTATTAATAGCCGCTGTTGTAGGGTTTGGAGATACAGGTAAAACTTTGGCACCCATTAAGGCATTAGAGAACGAAGATTTCCCTGCACTAAATGCACCGAAAAGCGCGATTGTGAAATCCTTTTTCTGTAATCGTTCTACTTTATTTTCTAAGTAACTCGCCACTTCCGCAAAGCCTTGTACATCTTTTACTGCATTTGCCGTATGAAGTGCACGCTTAACTACACCTTCAATAGGAAGGCTTGTTGCACTTACTGCTTGCTGTGCCTCTTCCTGTTGTAACATCTCCTCTTTTGGCTTTAACATTGATTCATCAAACAATCGAATATCTGCTAAATCTTGCTTAAAGGAATGATCCCAATTTGTCAGCTGTTGATTGGCTATCTTTCGTATTTCATTACTTGCCTGATGCATAATACTTGCACTATATTGCTGATAACCCTCTATTTCAAGCACTGCTTGAATGGCATCAACTTTCGCTTGCATTCCAGCCATTTTTAATTTAGATGGAGCAGCTGTTTCAGTAGCAACCGCTTCTAAAGTTGCTGCTTGTGCATCCTTCCAATTATCTGTTTCCTGGATATAGTAGCGTTTAGTCGCCTCTGCCACACGGTTGGCAAAGTTTAGAATGGCATCTCCAGTTAATAGAGCACCAACTTGTACCTGCTGCTCAATAAGTGAGAATGGTAATTCAAAGGCGTAGGCATCAATAGCTGTAGCACGTTCTTCATTTAATGCACTAACATCCTTTAACACCTTTTTCATTAACCCTTTTAAATGTCCAGTAATTTGTGCATGCACAACATTTTGATAGGCACTATAGGCATCCTCTTTGCGACGGTTACGCTCTTCCTCTGTCTTTTTCTTAGCGGTAAATAAGCCCCCCACCTTGAAACCGTCCTGCTGACTCTCTAAATACAGACGTAATTTATCGCGTAAATCTGCAGGCATAATGGCTGCATTCGCCAGTAGTTCTTTACGTTGCTCTTCGAACGTTTCATTCCATGCCTCTACGGAGAACAGTTCAACTTGACGATTTAACTTATTGTACTGCTCTAAAATATCTTTATGGTTTGCCCAGTCATCGGCACTTAAAACATCTTCATCGATGTCTAAACGATCCTGTCTTTCTTCCGTTAAATAATTGTCATGCTCACTTTGTAATAAACGCAGTGTATTTGATGCAGTCTGTACAAGTTGATCCTGCCAATCATTCATACTATCCATAACGATTTTCTTTACGACCTCAAAATCGTTATAAGGGTGCTTAGGCTCTCTTAATGAAGTGAAAAATACGCCCTTCGGTACTACACCCCAAGCCTCAAAGGAATTGTGAACTGTTGCTTTAAATTCCTCAAAGCTTAATTCATTTTCATTATGTTTATCAATCATGTTAACGATTAAATAAACGTTTGGATTGTACTTCATTAATTGCTTTGTAAATTGAAAATTCAATTCTGATTGCACGTGATTGTAGTCCATTGTATAAAATACGATATCAGCAATATGAAGAGCTGACTCTGTTGACATGCGGTGTGCATCATCTGTCGAGTCGACACCCGGCGTATCCATAACAGTAACGCCTAGTGGTAATGTCGATGTGCTATGACCGATTTCAATTTGTGACACTAGATCCCCATTTTTACTTAGCTCTTTAACTGTTTTAAAATCATAGCCTGCTTCAAATTTTACAGGCTTTTCATTATGCATGTAGACAACCGCAAAGTCTTCTTCTGATTTATGGACTTTGACGATATTAGCACTCGTTGGAATAGGGCTTGCCGCAAGTAAATCTTCACCAGATAGAGCGTTAATCATACTTGATTTACCAGCAGAGAAATGGCCCGCAAAGCCAATGACATATTCTTTTTGCTGTATTTTACGTGCAAAAAGTGATGTCTTATCCATACGCTCTGTATCAACATTATGCTGATAGATTATGTATTGTAACGAGGCTTGCTTTAATAGCGCCTCCAACTGTTGTTCAAAATCTTTCATAAAAACCAGTAACCCCTTTATTCATAAATTGTTCATAATTAGTATTCTACCTTATTCGACAAGCAAAGTATAACACTAATTTACTTTAATAAGCATTGATATAAGGGTTTCAGACGCCATATTCATCCATATTGTCCTGTTTAATCAAAAAAACAAAGCATTATTTAGGCCCATTATCAAAACGTGTGGTTGATTTCCGTTCCGACTGGGCGCCTTTGTTGCTGCCGCTACGCTTTCGCGCAGAGCAGAGCTTCCTGGGGGCGTCCGATGAGGCGCTAATCCCCAAGGAGTCGCCCAGCCTCCACTCCAATCAACTTATCTACATGCATACGTTTTAACAAATGTCATCTTCACCTTTTTGGTGATGAGCCAGTATTCTTCTAAAAAAACTACTAATTTCTATTTCATAGAGGATGCACAACTAAGCAAATACTAATTTTCTTCTTATTTTAAGGTAAGGAAATTTAAGTTTAAAAAACTGTTTGATGAGCAATTGAACAAAGATATATGGGGGCAACAATAAATAAATGGAGTGATAAAAATATGGTGAATCATAGGAATCATCGAAAAATTGAGCGACAATGTGCATGTGATTGTGAAGATCGGTTTACATGGCCTCGTATAAAAGCTATTGCCGTATCTTCAATTCCCCCTCCCCCAGTCAATTTCCCTGATGGAACTATTATTCCAACGATAAATAGATATTTCTATATTGTTACATCAGATATTAATTTGACTAATGGGGCGACCCTAGCTGTTAGCCAATTTTGGGATGATAATGGGAACCCAGCAACTGAATTTATGATTTTTAATCCGAATGGCTACGTTAATCTTTATATCAATGCCGTCATGCAGGAAGGTGGAATTTACACTTTAACTCCAACCTCGTTAACTCTGAGTCCAGATAATTCAACAATTTATAGAGGTACTCCAATCATCATAGAATCATTAGGGTTTTCTACCAAGTAAAATTATGAATGGAGGTGAAAATTGTGGCGCTTTCCATTATTAATATAAATGTAAATGTTACAGGCGCTTCAACAAGATTTTTCTATGTTTTAGCTACATCATTAACTATCACAGATGGCACAACGGTTGAGGCTACTACCTTTTTAAATGATAGCAGTACTGCTGCAACTACTTTTCCAATCGTAACAAACGGGTACTATAATTTATATATAAATGGGGTGCTTCAGGAAGGTGGTTCTTACTTAGTTTCTGCAACAGAATTAACATTCCATACTGTTACAGGCACTTTACCAGCAGGAACACCAATTATTGTTGAAGCTGTTGAATTAGTGACTACAATTTAATTATTCTGAGTAAATCGGATAGAGAAATATATGTTGTTGTACGAATCTATCCAATAATATGTTCCATCTATAAAAGAATAAACTTCATATAATTAAAATAATGGATGCCTTAAAATATTTTAGGGCATCCATTGTTTTAATTATCCATTTGACATTTAAGCTCATAAATTTTTTTTGCATAATCCAGTGCATGCGGACCGTCTCCGTGTATACATAATGTTTGCGCGGAAATTTTAATTTTCTTTTGCTGTACTGACACCACTTCATTCGATGTTAAAATACTTTTGACATGTACAAGCATTTCTTCCTCTGTTTGAATCAATGCATTTGATTGTAGTCTACTTACTAAAGTACCATCATCATTGTAATTCCGATCAGAAAAAACTTCTTCATAAACTTGTAAGCCTTTTTCTTTCGCAATTTTAGCCATTTTACTCCCAGCCAAACAATATAAAATATACGCTGGATTTAAATCATATATTGCATTGACAATAGCTGTCGCCATCTCTTGATCATTAGCACTTTGATTATAGAGGGCTCCGTGTGGCTTTACATGATGAAGTGTTTCATTCTCTACTGATACAAATGCTTGCAATGCCCCTACCTGATAGACAATCATATCGTATATTTCCTCTGCACTAAAATCCATATTACGACGGCCAAAACCATCGCGATCAGGGTATCCTGGGTGTGCTCCAATAAGGACATTTTTTCGAATGGCATTTCGTACAGTCTGACGCATTATCGTATGATTACCTGCATGATAGCCACATGCAATATTAATGGACGTCACATAGTTTAAAACCTCTTCAACATTGCCCCTGATAAGAGCATTATTGCTTTCACCCATATCACAATTAATATCCATTGGCATACCTATTCCTCCATTAGTACAAAGTTGATTGTGTTAAACATGCGCATTTGAGCGACTTTATGTAAATCATCTTCATGTATTGTTGCAATTATAGGATAACCCCCAACCGTTTGAGCATCTGCCATTAATACGATAGGTTCACCACTTTGAGGCACTTGAATTGTCCCAAACTGTGTCGCTTCTGAAAGAATATCTTTTGATTCTTTTAGCTGTAGCGCAGCACCTTTTAAATAATAGCCCATACGATTTCCACCTGAAAATTGAAATGGAATGTTTAAAAATTGATGCTGGCTCTCATCCGTAAATAAATCAAAATGTGGGCCTTTAAAAATTCTTACTGTAATAGAAGTTTTAAATGTTGGACGAAAAGGTGCATAAAGTCCTCTTGTAAATCTTAACGTTTTTGACTTCTGTCCGAATATAACGCTACCTTCATTTATTGCGTCACCTAGATTTCCAAGTGGAAAGTACGAGCCGCTTCCAAGTATTGGCTCTATTTGAAATCCTCCTTTAGGCGTAAGATAAACAATAGAGCCGAGACTTACACTTTTTATAGACAAGATATCTCCCTTTGCTAAATGGAAAGTCTTCCACATTTCTACCGGAACATCATTTAACAAACATTTACATTTTGCTCCAGTCAATACATAAGTACCTTCATTTAAAGCTTCAAATTCAAAGCCACCAACAAATATTTCAAATGAAGTTTGGTTTTTGTCGTTACTTAATATATATTGCGCTGCTTGAAATGACACTTTATCCATAGGTCCAGATAGAGGAATACCATACGCCCGATAGCCGTATCTCCCTTGGTCTTGCAAGCTCCCATATACACCTTTCTTTTTTATCATAAGAAGTGGCTTCAATTGCTACACTCCTTTACTTTTTATTTCAATAAACTCCTGTTTTGTTATTTCATAAAATTGTACTTGATCTCCAAGAGAAAAAATAAAAGTATCTTCCCGATGCACATCAAATAAATTTAGCGGAGTCTTACCAATGATATTCCATCCACCCGGTGAATCTAGTGGATAAATCCCCGTCTGTATACCACCTATACCAACAGAACTTGCAAATACAGAATTTCGGGGCTTTTTTAATCGTGGTACAAACAATTCTCTATCTAATTCCCCCAAATAAGGAAATCCAGGTAAAAATCCAATTAGATATACACTATAAAGCTTTGACATATGTATTTTTTTAATTTCCTCATACGATAAACCCGTATAATCCATCACACGATACATATCTAAGGCAAATTCCTCATCATAGCAAACTGGAATTTGTAACTGTCGATTTGTTACATCGTCAACTGTTGGTGAAACTTGCATCCAAAGCCAATGTTCTTGTAAAAAATCTAAATCGATTTTTTGTTTAATATAAGCTGTAACTGTATGATAGCTTGCAACACTTTCAACAAGGTTTTGTTGTAGCATTTTTTTCAGAAAACGATTGAATTTTTGTACTACCAGAAAATTTTCTTGAGATATTTCCTCATGAAATGCAAAACGAATTGTGTGTTGACTAATCCACATCGTAGTAGGAAAATCAATCATTTGTTGCACGAAGGGTCTCCTCGATACAGAGCCTTATAGAAGTTATTAAGTCTTGGATATTCCATCCCGGTATTTTTCCATGCTGAATCGCCAAATCAAATGACGCAGGAATATGAATAAATCCAGCACGGACCCCTTCATGTTGCTTTGCATAAACTAGCCCTTCATACATAATATTGTTGCATAAATAGGTACCCGCCGTATTTGAAATTTCCGCTGGATATCCTTCTTTGCATAATCGATTGACCATATTTCGGATAGGTAAATTCGTTATATATGCATCTGCACCATTATTATAAATGCTCTCATCTACTGGTGTATAACCATTATTATCCTCTTCACCATCTTTAATATTAATCGCAATTCGCTCTGGCGTTATTTTAAAACGCCCTCCAGCTAATCCTAATGAAATAATGATTTGTGGCTTTATCTCAGCAATATATTGTTTCAGCTGCAGAGCAGATTGCTGAAAATCTACAGACAAAATGCGTCCTACAATTTCATAGCCATCCATCTTTTCTCCATTTAAATTTTCTACAATTTGCATTGTTGGATTCATTTTATACTCAAGAAATGGTACAAACCCTGTTAACAATATTTTTGTCATGCTTTCTTCACCTAAATTTCTATAGGACGTTGCTTGATTGCCCATCCATTTTTATTATTTTTAATTACTGGTGCAGATACTGCCATTTGAATAATAGCTTGATTGAAAAGCTTATGAGCCTGAATACATGAATTTAATTCTTCATCATACACAATTTCATCTGCAACTTCTGAAATTATATCTAGTGCCACCCATTTAGGGTAACGCAAGATACTAACAGATGAGTATGTTGGTGTCACTTCCATTTCACGGTAAAAATTAATATTATCCATTTCTTCAATTGGATATTTTTGCGGTTCCCACTTTGTACCGTATTTATAATAACGAGCGCGCCAATAGGCATTTTCCTGTGCGAAGGTTGTGCCTTCAAAAATAATATTTACTTTTTCTGCTACATGCTCTAAATTTTTAGCCTGAATCTCCTTTGTGTCACTATCTGCGTAACGACCAATTCCATATATCTTAGCGCTTGGTAGTGTATAGGAGACAGGGAAAATCGGTGGGCAAGCATATCCTGCAAACGGTTGAACCCATTCACGTGCAGGAATTCCGTGATCGTCAATCACAATATCTGACGCCCATTTTTTTAAGACTATCGGTAAAACATTAGCCTCACCGAATACACTTTTTTGGAATTTCACATGTGCAAATTCTAATCCTACCGCATTGTATCTCGCAGCATGATGTTTCCATTTTGGATGCTCTTGTGTCAATTTTTTCATTATCTCATAGCCATCAGGGTTCGCAAGGGGTATCACGATTATATTGATTTTCTTTAGCACCTCTGGTTGCTGACGAATAATATCCTCCATAAGCTCTAATATAGCAGGGGTACTTGATACTTCATTTGGATGATGTCCCGCTTCAATGATAATTGTATGCTTTTCATTGGATTTCTTTAGCCCTGAAAAATATTCACCAGTAATAGGTTCTGTCACTTCAAAAAACGGAATTAAATTCCCTTTGTATGATAAATCCGCATAATTTATCTTAACTTCAGGAAAATTATTGTACCTGCTTGATAACTGATAGACGTTCTTAATTTTGTATTTTAGTTGCTGATTCACTGTAACTACTTTACGCTTATGCCCCATATGCATTTCAGCATTAGCAAATTGACCGTTTTCATCAAATACAATTCTCTTAGTTGTATAGACTTGATATCCCTCTTCATTCCATTGATAAATCCGCACAAAGCTATGGATAGGTTCATATATATTTTCTTGCATATGGATAAATGGAATAATTCCCCCTGGTGCCTTATATGGTCGATTGGCTATTTGGTTACCTAACGTATAAAAGTAGTCTAGTGTATTAAAATATAAATCTTCATACAATGCCTCGAATGATGAGTTTGCCTCTTGTTTAATGGATAGCTCTTCTTCAATTCCAGAAGAAGTAAAGTCAATTTCAATTCTGTCAAACAACGGAAATAATTGTCCTTGACTAACATTACTTTTATCAATTGGTAATCTCTCCACCATATGTGGTAAGCAGTCATCGATATAATATTTATAAAAACGTTCCCGATCAGACAACACAGCTTTTTCTTGAATAATATCCTCATCTTTAAATAATCGGTAGCCCGCTGTAGTTGGATACGTTTTTTTAATGCCATCCACATAATCTAATTCACTAATTAGAGGATTTAGCACAGCTACTAATAGGTCATCTACATAAACACTATAAACATACTGCTGCGTACATGATAGTTCAAATATTACATTTTCTTTCGGTACCCCGTAATGTATCTCGATTAATTCATCAATCGGATACAGCTCCATAATCCAACGATTTCGTTGCTCTAAACCATTTTTCTTGCTCCCATCCTTACAGACAATTCTCACCTGTGTAAATGGTCTTTGAACAGAGACGAGAACTTCTTCTAATATCCAGTATAATCCTGTTTTAAATGCAGAGCGTACTTTAATTGACTTTAAATTTGAAAATTTTCCAAACAAATCTAAACGATATCGATCTCGATTTTCCTTTGATGCGGTTAAATAGATTTCAGCATCTACCATTGATTGTGTTTCATCTTGTAATGCATTTAAAATATACGAAGCTTCTGATTGGTCTTGCCATTCCTCTTCATATAAGAGTTGTGCTTCATTGACTTGTTTTTCGTTAAGCTCCCAAATACCAAGTAAACCACCTTCAGAAACGTGTTTTTCTTTTGCAATCGAATGAAGAACAGCTGGTAGACATTCTTTCGTTCCTATAATTTGAATGGTATTTTGAGCAACTAGCTCCATCGCATTTTCTATCCCTTGCTTGATGACGATGGACAAATGACGTTCTTCCTGAGTAACAACAGGTAATGCAACCGAAGTAGAATATAATCCTAAACGGAACCCAAGACAGCAAATTTCTTTTAAAATGGCATGTGTCTTAATTTCTTGCTGTAATTTAATTTGTACACTTAAATGTTGTAAGGGATTGGCTTCATCCTTTTCACCTGTACCATACGCTGTCCAAAGATGACTTAAACTCTCATAATAGATAAATGATTTTGTTTCACTTGTATCGGAAATACCTTCACAAGCTAAAGTACTTAACAAAGTCGATAATGATTCCTCTGTTTCATAATAGACAATAAAAGTGGATTCCTTTTTTGTTACATATGTGGTGTGGTGTTGAAAAAATTCCATAGAGAAGTCTTGATTGGCTTGTTGAAATAAATTAAAATCAATTTCATTGGATTCTAAGCCTAATCGCACACAAAAATCAATTAGTCCTAATGGTGCAAGATGAGCAGGTAAATCGATATATAATGAAGGTTTTTTTAACGGTTGATTCATATTAAATAAACTTGAATAAATACTTGTATTCACATTTTCACCTAAACTTTCATATTGGGATCTAAGCGGTCACGTAGCCAATCTCCTAATAAGTTAAAGCCTAATACAGTTAACATTATCGCAATACCTGGGAATACAGAAATCCACCATGCAGATGTCATATAATTTCGACTATCTGCTAGCATCCCACCCCAAGAAGGCACAGTAGGTTCAACCCCTAATCCTAAAAATGTTAAAGATGCCTCTAATAGGATAAACTCTGCAATGCACATTGTTGCTAATACTAAAATAGAGGAAGCAACATTTGGAAGAATATGCTTAAGAATTATTTTAAAATGCGTTCCTCCTATAGCTTTCGCAGCTTGAATATATTCCTGTTCTTTTAAAGCTAAAATTTCTCCACGGATTAATCTCGCAAAGTTAACCCAGTATGTAAGCCCTAGAATAATAATAATTTTCTCTAATCCTGTCCCAAAAACACTCATAATAATGATCGCTAATAAGATAAAAGGTAGACCTAATTGAACTTCTGCTATTCGCATAATTAAATCGTCTATCCATTTGCCAAAATAACCTGAAACAATTCCTAAAACTGTTCCTAGCGCTAAAGAAATGGCCACCCCACAAATACCAACTAAAAGTGACACTCGTGCACCATAAATAATTCTACTTAACAAATCACGACCTACTTGATCTCCCCCGAGTAAATATTGAGATTTTCCTGTATCATCTAACCACTTAGGCATATCTAAGCGATGCCCTAAACTTGCAGCACCTGGATCATACGGGGCGATATATGGTGCAAAAATGGCGCATGATACAGAGGCTATAACTAATAACAAACCTATTATTCCTGTCGGATTGTCCTTTATAAACTTTAAAACTCTTAAAATTTTACTGGTCTTTTTTATTGTTACTGTCTCTATTGCTTGTGTCATTAATTATCACCTCTCCCTATTCGAATTCTCGGGTTAATCAATGAATAACATAAATCAACTATCAAATTGACCATAATCATTATAAGAGCTAAAAGTATTACTCCCCCTTGTACCACTGGATAATCGCGCTGATTAATGGAATCTACAATCAAACGACCAATGCCTGGCCATGAAAATACTTGCTCTACAATAACAGCACCTCCTAACAGCCCTCCAAACTGAAGACCAACAAATGTTACCGTAGGTAATAACGCATTTCGGAAAGCGTGTCTTACGATTACAAGCCATTCTCTAATTCCCTTCGCTCTTGCAGTCGTCACATATTGCATTTTAAGAACCTCAAGCATCGATGTACGAATCAATCGAACTAGAATACCTGATAAAATAAGTCCTAATGCAATCGATGGTAAAATTAATGAACTAAATCCGTCAAATCCTGATACAGGTAGCCATTTTAGCTGTACCGCAAAAATTAAAATTAACATAAAGGCTAACCAGAAGTTTGGAAATGATATGCCTAGCAATGAGAAAATTCGACCAAAAATATCTATCGGTTTCCCTTTATATACAGCAGAAAAAATTCCTAAAGGAACAGCTATTAACAATGCTACAGTCATGCCACCTAAAGCCAGTACTATAGTTGGCCATGCTCGATCCAATAGCATTTCTAGAACTGGACTATTAGAGCGATAAGAAGTACCAAAGTCAAGCGTTAATAAATCTTTCATAAATATGAAATATTGCTCCCAAACAGGCTTATCTAAACCTAATTTAGCTGATAGATCATCAATTGCTTGCTGTGTTGGTTCCCCCGCACCGAACATAATACTTACGGGGTCACCTGTTAAGCGAATAGAGAAAAATATTATTAATGAAACAGCAATTATCACCAACACTGTATGCGATAAACGCTTCAATATATAGGAAAGCATAATTCCATCCTCCTAACTTGAAATGAAAAGGGGCTATCTAAAAGGTACTTCATAAGAAATCTAGCATATTTAAAAATGGTAAAAATCCGCTTCGTCGCAAAACGAAATATCGCTATCAATCCCTGTCGAATCTTTTGCTCTTCCTTGTCCCAAAATGGTTTCTAATGAATCGAAATCTATAGAGTCTAGCGGATTTTTACCTTTATATCAGAAATTAACATTTCTTTGAACATACTTTATCTACTTTTAAGGCAGCACGGTGGTTTACTACTTACTCCACAGTGACGCCTTCAAATCTAAAACGACTGTCATGTGGTGGTTGGAAATTTTTCACTCTCTTATTTACTGCGTATAGTTCTACGTCAGAATATAAATTCACTTCAGCTGCATCTTCATGTAATACTTCTGTCAATTCTTTAAAGATTTTTTCACGTTCTGCACTATCATTAGTAGCACGCTCCTTAGCCAATAATTGCTCAACTTTATCGTTTTTATAGGATGGATTCCAGAACTCTCCCTCGTGATACATTAAATAAGCTGTATTATCGAAATCTAAAGTCCAGCCACCCCAACCATTTTTATACATGTGTCCAGCTTCACCTTTTGGTATTAATTCAGATTGGAAAGTTGTATTCTCTACACTATTAATGGATACTTTTAAACCAACTTCTTCTAGATAGAAAGCTACCGCTTGAGCAATCTCTTTAAATGTTCCATCTGTACCTGGAATATAAAAATCCAATGTTGTTCCCTCAGCAACATTTGCTTCAGCAAGCAATTTTTTTGCCTTTTCCGGATCATACGGATATGGTTTTAAATCTTTGTTATAACCAAAAGAAAGGTCACTTTGGAATGAGCTAATTAAGTTACCATAACCGCCTAGAATTTCTTTCACGATTGTTTCTTTATCAATTGCATAGTTAATAGCTTGACGTACTCGAACATCATCTACAGGTGCTTTTGCGGTATCAAAGCGAATAGAGTATGCAGTAGGGGTTGATACATCCATTAAAGTGATGAAATCTGTTCCTTTTGCTGTCGCTGCTTGAGAAACTTCTAAGCGTGTCATAATATCTATATTCCCTGTTTGTAATTCTGCTAACGCTGTTGCTGTTTCTGGAATGACCTTAAATGTTACTTTATTTAATTTTATTGCTTCTTTATTCCAGTAATCCTCATAACGCTCAATAACTACTTGTTTATCACGTTGATACTCTGTCATTTTGAATGGGCCAGTGCCGACAGGGTTCATGTCAAAGTGCTCTGCTCCATTCTCTGCAATGTACTTTGGTGGAACAATTACTGCACCATAGCCAGATAATTTTGTTAATAGTACAGGATCTATTGTATTAAGGTGCATCGTTACTTCATATTCACCAGTTACTTCAACGCGATCAATTGATGTATAGTTTGAATATTGTGGCCCTTTTTGACCCTCCTCACCTAGTAAACGGTCAAATGTAAATTTAACTGCTTCTGCATTAAAGGGTTCTCCATCGTGAAAAGTAACACCTTGGCGTAATTTAAATACTATCGTTTTATCATCTACATACTCCCAAGACTCTGCTAACCCTGGTTGAATTTCTAAATCCAGCGAACGACTTGTTAAACCTTCAAATACCGATGTTCCAACTGTACTCCAAGCAATCAAATATGTATCGATTGGATCCCAGTTTTGTGGGTCACCTGCAACACGTACGACTAATTCATTGTCGCGTCCTTTTGCTGGATTTTCTCCAGACACTTTTTCATTGTTTTTATTACCATCTTTTGTTGATGTTCCGCTACTACATGCTGATAATATGAGCATCATACATACAAGTAGCAACGTTATCCATTTGTAATTCTTCATACAGTACATCCCCTTTGTTGTAGTATTTATTATTTATTCGCCATAAGGATATGGCTGTGAATAACCTAATTCAGCTGAAATCAGGGCAGCTGTATTCCATAGTCCTTCTAAAAATACGTTTATTTTTTCTTTAGGTAATAGTGATTCTATTCCCGCTATACTTATAGAATATTCTACCTCCCTATTGCTATTAAAAATTGGTACTGCTATTGATACTGTCCCTTCTTCTAATTCCGAAACACTGTAGGCATATCCATCATTTTTCCCCGATTCGATCAGTTCGTAGATTTCTTTGTCTCTTACAGGAGTTCCACTGGCGTATTTTTTACGCGGTTTCTGTAATACATTTTTTATTTTTTCTTCTGATTGAAAAGATAATATTATACGTGAGCATGCACCAGCATATAGTGGCGCTCTTCTCCCTACTCGTGTATATAATAGAACAGGTCTTAAACTTTCGATTTTTTCAATATAAAGACCATCTGTTTCATCCATCACTATTAGTTGAACTGCCAAGTCAAATTTTTGCTGTAGCATTTTCATATATGGTATTGCAAGTGAACGAATTTCAATTGAATTGGCAGCGATTGCTCCTAATTCTATTAATTTATTTCCTAAAAAATAATGATCGCTCAATACTAATTGACCTCCACTTTGAATATAAGGACGTTTTAGCACCCCTAAATCAGTAAATGTCTTAAGAAATCTATGTAAAGTAGGTTTTGGAATATCTGTTTCATTCGCCAATTCATCCAAACTCCATGAAGAGTGTTCTTCTGTAAATAATGTCAAAATGTTAATGCCTTTTTCTAATGTTTTACTCATAATAATCGCTCCATTTTCTCTTCATAAAGTAAACAGGATACATCATGCTTTTCACTAATACTTTTTAAAGTTGGAGGCGTCACTTTACATATTTCCATACAATTTGGGCATCTAGTATGGAAGGTGCAACCAGAAGGGGGGTTTGCAGGATTTGGAACATCTCCATTTAGCACTATACGTTCTTTTTCTTTAGAAGGATGAGATTTTGGTAATGCAGAAAGTAATGCTTTTGTATAGGGATGTTTTGGATTATTAAATAACTCTTGTTTACTCGCGACTTCTACTATCTTTCCTAGGTACATCACCCCTATACGATCACAAAAATGATGCACTACACTTAAATCATGTGAAATGAAAATATATGTAAGATTCATTTCATTTTTCAAGTCTTTCATAATGTTCAATACTTGAGATTGAATCGATACGTCCAGTGCAGAAACAGGCTCATCCGCTACAATAAGCTTAGGATTCGACACAAGTGCTCTAGCAATCCCAATACGCTGTCTTTGACCACCTGAAAATTCATGAGGGTAACGGTCTAGTTGCTTTTGTGTAAGTCCCACTTTTTTGGCCACTTCGAAAACTCGCTGTTTTCTTTCTTCTTTTGTACCAATCCCAAAATTAACTAAAGGTTCCTCAATAATTTTAAAAACCTTCATTCGTGGATTAAGTGAAGCATATGGATCTTGGAATATAATTTGCATATCGCGACGTGTTTGGCGTACCTTTTTTGGACTAAATGATGTTATATTTTCTCCATTGAGTAAGATTTCACCCTCCGTTGGTGTTAGAAGTTGAATCAGTGTTTTTCCCATAGTAGACTTACCGCAGCCTGATTCACCAACTATACCTAGAACTTCGCCTTCATTTACAGTGAATGAAACATCATCTACTGCTTTTAAATAATCAGCTCGCGATCCTGTTAATGGAAAGTATTTCTTTAAATGCTTTACTTCTAATAATGGGCTGACCATCTACAATCCCCCCTCCAATTCACCGTTCTCATATAACCAACATCGTACAGTAGTGCCAATACTAGTTGTAAATAAATCTGGTTTATTTTTACACTTTAAAGTTGCAAAACTACATCGATCGAAAAATCTACACCCTGTTGGCATATCCACCGGCGCAGGTACAACACCATCAATCGACGGTAGATATTCTTGTTCTTCCTCAATATTTGGTAATGAGTTTAATAGCCCTTTTGTATATGGGTGTAAAGGATGATTAAATAGATTTAGTACAGTTGCTTCTTCAACTATCTCTCCGGCATACATAACAATCACTCGCTCACAAATTTCAGCAACGACACCAAGATCATGGGTAATTAAAATGATAGACATTTGCAGTTTCTCTTGAAGGTCTTTCATTAGTTCCAGAATTTGTGCCTGTATAGTTACATCTAATGCAGTAGTAGGTTCATCTGCAATTAATATTTCTGGGCCACATGCTAATGCCATGGCAATCATGACTCGTTGACGCATTCCTCCTGACAATTGATGAGGATATTCATTAACTACTCTTTCTGGACGAGGGATTCCAACTAACCGAAGCATGTCAACGGCACGTTCATATGCTTCTTTTTTAGAAATTCTTTCATGACTAAGTATCATTTCAACTATTTGTGAACCAACTTTATAAACTGGGTTTAGCGAACTCATTGGTTCCTGAAAAATCATCGCTATTTTTTTCCCACGAACCTTCCGCCATTCCTTGTTTGAATTTTTGTTAATATGCATTTGATTTATATAAATATTTCCATTTTGCCAATCGACACCATTAGGTAATAAACCCATAAGTGAAAGGGATGTCATACTTTTACCACAACCTGATTCACCAACAATTCCTAAAGTTTTACCTTTCTCAAGTTGTAAAGAGACACCGTTCACAATTGGAACTTCTTTTTTGTCATGTTTAAAACCTATTTTTAAATCTTTAACTTCTAAAATATTTACTCCCATTTCCGACCTCCGTTCCAAAATATGAAAAGCGATTCCATTTTTTAAAATACTACATAAAACGACAAACTATTTCAATAGTTTTCAGAAAAAAATAAATATTCAATTTTATAAAATTTTTGTACAAAAATAAAAAAATTCACTCTATTTTACTTATTTTTTGTCAAAACAGATGGTTTTCAAAGATTTCTACAAGAGGATTTTTATGAAATTATGGCAAATTATTTTGCTAACATTATATTTTTTGTACAAAAAAAGAGTATGACTCAACAAATTTTGTCGAGGCCATACTCTACCTGTCTTTAAATAATAATTATACTATCAGCTGAAACAAGCTACATTTTATCGAAGTCTATTATTTTAAATGTGCAGTCGCCTGTTTCATAACGTGTTTCCCCACTCCAATATAGATAACCACTGCCGCTCCAATAAATACAAATGTCATCGCTGACCGCTCCTTTTATATAAAAATTTCTATTTGAAAAAACTTAAACGTCAATTTATTGATTTTGAAAATCATTCTCATTAATATAATATAAATTTCCCGCTAATTCGTCAAGACATACTTTCATCTTACCCTTTTTACATGGTAAGATGTAGAAAAGTCGGAAAAAGGATGCGGTAATGATGAGTAATTCGAAGTACTTTCAAACTATTTTAAACGGGACAATTCACGCTTTAAAATCGATTCTACCTATGGATATCGAAGTGAAATCACCAAGTATTATTTCTGAACCCTTTCAACAACAGCAAATGGGTGTATTAATTGGCTTAATAGGAGATTTAAAAGGCCGTGTAATCATTGATTCCTCGCCTGATATATTTAGTGGCATCGGTAATACAATGTTTGGAATGCCTCTTGAAGGCGAAATGCTAGAATCCTTCACAGGAGAATTTGGAAATATGATCGCAGGTAATTTATGTACAACCGTAGGACAAGAAAGCTTAGAAATTGATATCACTCCGCCAACAGTGATGGTTGGCAATACAAAATTATACGGCTTTGAAAAGGCATTTGTACTCCCAGTTACAATTCCCAGCATTGGTGCGCTGACAGTTCTATTAACAATTGAAGAAGAATAGTATTCTAGAATATTGGACTGTTCCAAATGCTATAACTTATGTCACTACCCCTTGCAATTATGAATAAGATTTGTCATTCGCATTAATTAAAGAAGGCTGCCCTATAAGGCTCAAGCCCAATTTTCTAATAGTAAAATTTCCTGAATTATAATAAAAATCACTCCAATTTCAACTTTAAATTGGCCATCTCAATGACTATTGAGGTGGCTATTTTTTATCTCTCCTCAATATTTCACACTTTTTTCACACAATTCGCTAATATGTGTGATTTTTTTCACATCAAACAGAAATTTATTTATATATCATGGCAATTAGAAGGATCACAAAAGAAGCGAAGGAGGAGCAAAAATGGCAAATAAAAAGAAGTCAGATGAGAATTTAAAAGGTTCACTCTATGCAGTATTTGGAGTAGGAATCATTATTATCTTGCTTTGGGTGTACTGCTTCGATTTGTTCATCAATCGTTTTTAATCTACTAAGAAAGGACAGAGACATATGCACTTACATAAGTATGAGAAATATTGGCTTGTGTTTGGAGTTGCTACTTTAGTAGTATTCCTTATCATTCTCGGCATCGGTGCATTTCATCAAGGCTCACATCCGAACAATGGTAAAAAAACACTAGATTATGAGAAAGTAAATGAATTTCCACCTTTCGATAATCCAGGTGTTCATAAAGTCGAAGGTAAAGATTGGGACTATGAAGTGGTTGTTTTAGCATCAGCATTTAATTACAACCCTCCTGAAATTGAAGTTCCACTTGGAGCAAAAGTGAAATTTATCGCAACAAGTGCAGATGTGATGCACGGTTTTGAAATTGCAGGTACAAATATTAATATGATGCTTGAACCTGGTTACATTTCTGAATATGTGACTGAAGTAAATAAATTGGGCGAGTTTTTAATTGTATGTAATGAGTACTGTGGTACAGGACATACGATGATGCACTCTATGCTAAAGGTGGTGGATCCAAATGAGTCTCAATAATAATTTGACTAAGGTGGATCGTCGTGATGCGAAGCTAGCAATGGCACATATTTATGTGGCTTTCATCGCATTGTTATTAGGAGGTCTTGCAGGTTTATTACAAGTTTTCGTTCGTTCTGGTCAATTCACATTACCAGCAGGCATTGGTTACTATCAAGTTTTAACCGTACACGGTGTTTTACTCGGACTTATTTTAACAACGTTCTTTATTTTTGGTTTCCAAATTGCCAGTGTTAGCCGTACGTCTGGGACTTTTACAGCTGGTCAACGTCGTCTTGGCTGGATTGGCTTCTGGTTAATGACAATTGGTACAGCAGCTGCTGCAATAATGGTTTTACTTAACGAAGCAACTGTTTTATATACGTTCTACGCTCCACTGAAAGCACATTGGATATTCTATTTAGGCCTAACATTAGTCGTTGTTGGTTCTTGGGTTGGCGGCGCAGGTCAAATTTTACGGTATGCACAGTGGCGTAAAGAAAACAAAGGAAGCGGAGAACGAAGCCCATTATTATCATTTATGGTTGTTGTCAATAATTTAATGTGGTTCGTTGCAACTCTAGGCGTAGCTGTTTCTGTTCTATTCCAGCTACTTCCTTGGTCCTTAGGCTTTATCGAACGTGTTGACGTAGCACTATCACGTACATTATTCTGGTATTTCGGTCATGCGCTTGTGTATTTCTGGTTATTACCAGCTTACATGATTTGGTATGTCATTATTCCGAAGGTTATTGGCGGAAAAATTTTCTCTGATTCTTTAGCAAGACTGTCGTTTATGCTGTTCTTAATTTTCTCTGTACCCGTTGGTATCCATCACCAATTAACAGAGCCTGGTATTGATAGCACGTGGAAATTCATACAAGTTGTTTTAACTTTTGCTGTAATCGTACCATCTTTAATGACTGCATTTTCGATGTTTGCAATGTTTGAACTCCGTGGTCGTGAATTAGGTGGTAAGGGGCTTTACGGCTGGTTTAAAAAATTACCATGGAAAGATGCTCGTTTCTTCGTGCCATTTATCGGTATGGTAGCATTTATTCCTGGTGGTGCAGGTGGTATCATCAATGCTTCCTACCAAATGAACCAATTAATCCATAATACCATTTGGGTTACAGGACATTTCCATTTAACAATTGCAACAACAGTCGTTTTAACTTATTTCAGTGCGGCATTTTGGTTAATTCCACATTTAACAGGTCGCACACTGACTAAATCTTTAAACAATCTTGGTAATTTTGCAGCTATTTTATGGGCTATTGGTATGACGATTATGTCTTCTGCTATGCATATCGCTGGTTTGATTGGTGCACCTCGCCGATCCGATTACTCTGAGTATGGCGGTGCTCAACAAGCTTATGATTGGATTCCTTATCAAATCGCTCAAGCAGTTGGTGGCACAATCCTGTTCATCGCTATCTTAATCATTCTTTATATTGTGGTGAAATTAGCGTGGTTTGCACCAAAAGGCGAAGAGGAATTCCCAGTTGGTGAAGTACATGCTAACAGTAGTGAGACACCAGCAATTCTAGAAAACTTTAAAGTGTGGCTTGTTATTTTAGTGGCACTAATTCTATTTGCTTACACAATTCCAATTTACGATATTATTTCCAATTCCCCACCTGGCTCTAAAGGCTATAAGCTTTGGTAACAATCTTTTGCCTCTTCATAAAAAAGCGATTTCTCTAGCTGAGAAATCGCTTTTACTTTGCTGAAAAACTATGCGAATGAAATTAAGGTATCATACTACATAAAGTTGGCTATTCAGCAAAAACGAGTGGTTGATTTCCGTTCCGACTGGGCGGTTTACTGGAGGCGTCGGGTTTCTTAGACCTAGTTGACTCGTTCTCGTTTTTCCACTTGAGGTGGGCGTCTTACTGACCGTAAATGCGGGATAAAATTGGGGAGGAACCTTACTCAGTACATTCACTTTACTTCTTTCATAAATTCTCTGAAATTTTCAACGATTTCCTTTGATCTGGTATGGTGTAAATAATGTCCTCCTTCAAATGTTATCACTTTTCCATGTACAGAATCTTTGACTTGCTCTTCATGCAGTGGTATCCATCCTTCCGTTTCGGTATCATTCGCTTGTAAAAAGAAAATAACAGGAAGATTCTTGGGGAAGGTCAAGTTTTCAGCAGCTTTAAAATTAGGGTTAAAATGTTCGCCTTCACTTAGGATGTTCGGATTAAACATGTTTTTGAGCGTAAGGATTCTGATTTGTTCTCTTGTTTCATCATCTACAGTTGGTGCAACCAATTGGTCAGGGCTCAGTTTCATTAACAATCGGAAGAAACCTGATTTTTTGAGCAGTTTATATGTTCCTGATGGGAATGGATCATCCGTACCACCCTGCATTGGAACACTGCTATCGATCCCGACAAATGCACTTACTTCGTTTTCATATTTGTTCACATAATCCAGTCCGTAAATGCCTGAAATGGAGTGGCCCATTAGAGTATATCGGTCAATGTTTAGACTCTGCAATGCTTCATGAATTTCATTTACCATATTCTCCAGGGTTCGTTCCTTTTCCGTTTCATCACTTAGTCCATAACCAAAAGGCTCGATTACTACGACCTTGTAATAAGGAGACAACTCTTTCACTAACGGCTCAAAATCAAGTGCTGGAGCCGCTGTTCCATAACCAGGTAGGAGCACGACGGTTTCTTCGCCTTCTCCTTGAATTAACACATTCATATTTTTTCCGTCTACTGTTACAGACTGACCATAAGATTCTATTTTTCTTTGCTCCGATTTGTTGCTAACCTTATTCACTATAAAAATAATAGCTAGAAAAAGTACTATTGCTATAGCTAAAACTCCTAATAATTTAACTATAATGTTAAACGCTTTTTTCATTATTTTTGCACGAGTGGTGTAGAGCGGCAATTGAAGCTCGTTTTTTATCTGTACTCGTGCCTCCCCTCCCTTTCATTCTCAATTCGTATCTTCTATCCACATCAGTGTATTCCGACTACCTTCACAAACCGTTAAGAACAGCTTATACAACGAATATGTACCTCCTATGACAACAATATGAACGGAGTATGAACAAGTAAAAAAATGCTACGGTTGCAGTATGAATCTCGAACGGGTTCGCTTTTATAAATTAAAAGTGGAAAAATGTTTTCTTCATCTCCCACTGATTGTTAGTTGAACTAATTGGGTTTTTACGCTCAGTTGATCGCCCACCTCGTTGACTCGTTCTCATCTTTCCACTTGAAGCAGCCGTCTTACTGACCGTTAATGCGAGATAATTTCAGGAACCTTTCTCACACTCACTTTATTTCTTTCATAAATTCTCTAAAGTTTTCAGCGATTTCTTTGAATTTGCTATGGTGTAAATAATGTGATCCATCAAATGTTATTACTTTTCCTTGCATTGACTCTTTGGCTTGCGCTTCATGCAATGTTACCCAATTTGCCCTGTCCGTATTATTTGCTTGTACAAATAAAAGAAGCGGAAGATCTTTAGGGAATGTTAAATTTTGAGCCTTTTTAAAATTAGAGGAAATATGTTCCATCTCATTCAGGGTAGTGGCATTATACGAGTTTTTATTTGAAATCATTTTCATTTGCTCTTTGGCTTGATCATCAAATACTAGTTCAGCATAAGGGTCTGTACCTACTTTCTTGATTAATCTCAAAAGACCTGATTTTTCGAGAAATGCGAATGTTTTTACTGGAAATTTGACATCCATACTGCCTTGTGTAGAAACACTAGTATCAATTCCTACAAATGCACTCACTTCGTTTGGATATTTGTTGACATAATCAAGTCCGTAGATACCTGCAATGGAGTGGCCCATTAGCGTAAAATGGTCAATATTAAGCTGCTGTAAAGCTTCATGCATTTCACTGACAATATTCTCAGTGCTTCGTTCTTTATCGGTTTCATCACTTAATCCATATCCGAAAGGCTCAATCGCGACAACTTTGTAAAATGGAGATAATTCATCGATGAGCAGCTTAAAATCAAGTGCTGGTGCCGCTGTTCCATAGCCAGGTAGGAGCACCACGGTTTCTTCGCCTTCTCCTTGAATTAACACATTCATATTTTTTCCTTCTACTGTTACAGACTGACCATAAGTTTCTATTTTTTCTTGCTCCGATTTGTTGCAGACAATATTAACAATAAAAACAATGGCCAGAAAAAGTACTATTGCAATAGCTATAACTCCTATTGCTTTAAGTATAAAGATAAGCGGTTTACCCATCCTCATTTCTCATCACCTCTTCTTTTAGTTTCACTCTCATCTCTCCTTTTCTTATCTATTTATTAGACATCTTATATGGGCCATTAAGGATAGCTTATAGGACGATGATGTACTCCATATGACAACAATATGAACGGAATATGAACAAACAAAAAAAGTTACGGCGTCACATGCAAGAAAGTTTGCATATGACGCCGTAACATGGGAGTACGAGGAAGTTTAAATAATTTGAATGTACAACATGAATCTAATTACTCTGTTGGTGTTGTGATTGGCAAAGTGACAATGACAGTCGTTCCTCGGCCAGGCTCGCTTTCCACTCGGATGTCGCCTTGATGAAGCGATACGATCTGTTTAACGATGGCGAGTCCCATACCACTGCCGTCATACTTACGACTATGGGAACGATCAGCCTTAAAAAACCGCTCGAATATACGCTTCTGATCCTCTAAGGAAATACCAATGCCAGTGTCGGATACTCGGACTGTCACATTTTTGATATCTTGTTTGATGCTGATGTTAATAACTCCGCCATCTTTGGAAAATTTGATACTATTGCCGAGTATGTTCGTCCATACCTGGTTTAATTGATCATGATCAGCCATTAGGCGAACCGCGTTCAAATTGAGCTCGAAACGGATGTTGCGAGCCGACCATTGCGGCTGGATAGCGACGATGACTCGTCTGATTTGTTCATCAAGGCTGAACGTGACCAGCCGCAGTTGCTGTGACTGCGATTCAAGCAAACTCAGCTTTAGCAGGCTATCGCTCATCTTGGACATCCGGTCTGCTTCAGCGATGATAATATCGAGATAACGGCTCCGCTCGTTATCTGCGAGGTTTACTTGCTTGAGCGCTAAAGCATAACCGGATATCGAGGTGAGCGGCGACTGAACTTCATGCGACACATTCGATACGAAATCCCTACGCATCTGCTCAAGTTGCTGCAGATCGTGCATCATTTCTTCGAAGCTGCGAGCTAAAGTACCTAGCTCACCCTTTTGCTTAATATTCAGCTTAACGTTAAAATCTCCACCTGCTATATGTCTAGTCGCTTTTGTCAGCTTTTTGATTGGTTTGACTAGGAACATGGCAGCAACCAGAATCAATAGGCTTCCTGCTATCAACGAATAGGTTGAAAAGTTCAAAATCCACTTTATTACAAAAGAGGTGGAAGGGAGGGCGATCGGTTCTATAAACATCGCTTTCGTTCCCATTTCAGTTGTCAACGGCAACCCTAAGAGAACAGTAGAAACACCACTCGGATTGACTTGAACAATATTTCCATCTAGTACTTTTATCACCTGTTCCATCGTCACAGTGGCAGGTTTGTCTCCGTTAAGCGCTCCATAAGACTGGAACTGACCCGTTTCTTCATAAATTCGAATATGATAGGATTTGAGCTGATTCATTCCACTTACGAATGTGTTCGCTTCACTTAACGGTAATGTCTCATAAATCCGGGCGATGTCCTGACCAAAGTTAAGTAAGGGGATTTGCAGGTTCTCGTTCAATTTATCTTCAAATACCCAAGTTGCTACAAAAAAAGCAATGATCGTGCCCCCGATTACGGAGACTAGAAATATCAGGACTACGCGTGTATATAAAGATTTGATCATTCGTGCACCTCAAGGCGGTAACCAAGCCCACGTACCGTTTCGATACGAAAATCGGCTGTAGTCGCGAACCGTTCGCGCAAGCGTTTAATATGTACGTCTATCGTTCGATCATCTCCAGCGTAATCAATCCCCCAAATTTGATCGATCAACTGCACACGCGTATAGACTTGTCCGGGTGTTCCGGCGAGCTTATAAAGTAATTCGAACTCCTTGAGCGGTAACGTGAGCGACTCCGTCCCCCTCATCACCTTATAAGTCTGTCGATCAAGAATGACGTTGCCTAACTGGATTTTTTGCGTGGAGCCAATTCGGTATCGTTTCAATAGTGCCTTAACACGAACCGACAACTCCAACGGATCAAATGGTTTAGTTAAATAATCATCCGCTCCAAGTTCAAATCCTTTCACTTTTTCCCATGTTTCGCCCCTTGCAGTCAGCATAAGTAATGGAAGATCAGGATTGGCCCTTCTGAGCTCCTTGCATAACGTCCAACCATCCATAATCGGCATCATAATGTCGAGCACGACAAGATCGACATGCGTTGATGTGTAGATGGCCATTGCTTCCTTGCCGTCCTCGGCTTCGACTGTTGCGAATCCGTCGTTGCGTAGAAATAAACAGACGAGTTCGCGAATGTTCGCGTCGTCGTCAGCAACCAGTATAGTAGGCATCCGTTTCCTCTTTTCCATCGCATTATTGAAATAATCATTATACTATAAATTAAATTGAATTACCCCTATTCTTCCTATAACTAAGGACAGGAATATCATTAAATGCACCCTCGTTTGCTTATTCGATTACTGGAACCCCGAACTTGATATGGATGTAAATACCAAATGGACTCAAACTGCCTACGTGGTGATAATTCCCAGATAACTACTACAACTTATGATATCGACATTTATGCAACGCTATTGAAGAAGAACGAAAGCGATAAAGTGCCTCTGTCCACGTCCCAAATGTAAACAATTCACTTGCATAAGACCCACACTTAATAGCTAAAATTTTGCAGGACGTTTCACGATCCGGTCTTTCACCAAAATGCTTCAATGAAAGGGTTAATCATATATTCGTTTAAAGATTGGTCTTTATAGACAGCTTTCTCATCGCCTTTTAGAATAACTAAATTGTTAGTCTTTTCCAAACCTTTCATCTCGCTTTTTCTTTAATTTTTCCATAAGGCGTGAACTAAATTTCTCTGGCGGGGCACCATCAATTTTTTCTTTTGTTCGCGACCTTCTTTAATCCATTTCTCAACTTCAGATGTTCTTCTTCTTTTGGGCATAAAAAACACCCTTTTAGATAATCAAATCCAAAGAGGTGAAACGGTGCAACTTTCTTATAAACGGTTGAGCTTTATTTCAAATCAACAACCACTTCACATAGCATGTATTTTCTAATATAACACTCTAATTTATATTTTTGTGCGAAAGCGAAGCGGCAGCAACAATTGTTTTTTGTGCGAAAGCGAAGCGGCAGCAACAACAGGATTCTGTTTGAGCGAAAGTGAGTAGCCTGGAACAAAAATCACATTCATTGAAAGCGTCACAACATTCATAATAATTTTCTTGACCATTTTGCTTTTAGAAAAGCGATTTCTTTGTTACGAGAAATCGCTTTGGGCTTTAGAGCTGATACAGCTTCGTATATTTTTCTTGTAAATAGTTTGCTAGATATTTTGCGTTTAGGCCTTCCCCTGTCGCCTCCTGTAGCAATTCGAATGGCTTCTTCAGCGCACCGTATTGATGGACTTTGTCTGTTAACCACTCTCGAATTGGTAGAAGCTCACCCTTTTCTAACAGCTCATCAAAGTTTGGAATATCTTTATCCATTGCATGCTTCCATTGTGCAGCGTAAATCATTCCTAGAGCATAAGATGGGAAATAGCCAAACATGCCCCCTGACCAGTGCATATCTTGTAGTACCCCTTTTGCATCTGTCTCAGGACGAATGCCTAAATATTCCTCGTATTTATCATTCCATACTTGTGGAAGATCCTTCGCTTGAAGATCGCCATTGAATAGGTCTCGCTCAATTTCATAGCGAATCATAATATGTAGTGGATATGTTAACTCATCCGCTTCAATGCGAATAAACGATGGCTCCACCATATTAATTGCTCGCAGGAAATCAGCTAATGCTACATCACCAAATTGTACAGGTGAATATTTTTGAAGTTGCTCATAGTTATGCTCCCAGAACTTTTCATTCCTACCAACAAAATTTTCATAAAATAAAGATTGGGATTCATGTATACCCATAGATGTTCCTGTTGCTAATGGTAAACCATCAAGTTTTGCATCGATATTCTGTTCATACATAGCATGCCCACACTCATGGATTGTTCCAAAAATCGCTGAACGGAAATCGTTTTCATCATATTTGGTTGTAATACGATTATCTCCATGATTCAAACCAATCATAAATGGATGGACACTTTCATCTAAGCGACCTGCATCAAAATCATAGCCGAGTTGTGCTAACATTTCTAATGATAATGCACGCTGTGATTCACGAGGGAAATGCTTAAATAAAATGCTTGTATTTGGTTTATTTGGTGAAGCTGCAATTCTTTGCACAAGAGAAACAATTGTTTCACGTAATTCACCAAAAACTTGATCTAAAACATCAGTCGTCATATCCGGTTCATATAAATCTAGTAATGTATTGTATGGAGAACCGTTTTTAATACCCCAATATTGAATAAATTTCTTCTGCCAGCTTATAATTTCCTCTAAATAAGGTAGGAATAACGCAAAATTATTCGTCGCTTTTGCTTCTTCCCATGCTGTTTCTGCTTTAGATTGTAGAATGACGAATTCCTTATATTCATTAGCTGGAATTTTTTTATTTTGATCGTATTCTTTACGCACTTCCTCAACTAAACGTAGCGTAACATAATCGAGATCTGCCTTTTGTCCCTCTAGACCCGTTAGTAATTTCCCTAATTCTTCACTAGTTTGCATGTCAAATAAGGAGGCGGATAATGTTCCAACTACCTCTGAACGTTGAGCTAACCCTTTCTTAGGCGCCCCCGTACGCATATCCCAGTAAATCACACTCAGTGCTTCTTCATAGTGCTGCATTTTTTTCACATAGTCAGTAAATTGTTGTACAGTCATGCTAACATCCTCCTTTTCACGCTACTAGTTTATCATATTTTCGAAAATTTTGTATATTATGGACTTTTAGTATAATTCTACTCCTACAGCTAAATATTGATTCTACAAAAATTTAAAGTTATGTCGAAAAGAATGTGTAGGGATTTTGATCCTAATATTAGATCTTTTAATCAAAACGAGGATTATTATGCTATGTTGCTGCATTTTATTCTCCCATAAGTTGTTTGTATCTCAAGTAGATAATATAGCGACGAGAACAAATACTACCAAGTGGTATGAACATAAGAGCATTTGTTAATGATAGCAATGCAAGCTCTCTACTCCAGTGACCTACAAATAACCTTACAAGAAGAATCCCGAAAAACAAAATAATACCGGCAATAGAGCTTTGTGTAGTTACGATTCCCCTAGTATGATTCATACGAATTTTTTCTAGTTTTCCTTTCCATACTCCTATACTCAATCCAACTATTAAACAACTGATATACATCACAATACTTAAAGGCGTTAATTTAATACTTGAAATAGTAGAAAACATTACACCCATTAACAAAACTGGTATGATCCACAATCGAGCTGGTCTAACTTGTTTCTCCCTTAACATTATAAGTACAATGACAATAAAGACGACCAAGTAGCTACTCATTTCTTTCCCTCACTTTATTTTAAAAGTATAATTTAACCTCAAACTGAAGATGTAGTGAGAACGACCTTCAGGAAGTGGGTCTTTCAATTCGTTTCTTCATTGAGAAAACTTCATCAAAAAATGCAATAGACTATTTATTATAGCCTATTGTTTAATTTGATGGGATCAAAATTTCACCTTGAGCAATGAGATCAATAGGATTGGAATAAGTATTAGGTTTACTTTTGGTTCATCACAAAGTTAGGGGTGTTAAAATGTATATCATTGAGGTCGAGACTAGGGGATTAGAGATAGTTACAGATGAAATTTGAAGCAAATGTACACCAGCCCAGTTGGAAAGGAATTTAGCCTTATTTATTTATTACCGCTGGGATTATATACTCTTTCATTAACGGCCATCTATCTCGTGGATTCATGATGACTTCTGAACTAATCGCCACAACCATATTCATTTTTGGCATACAACAAATCATATTGCCTCCATCCCCTATAGCTGAATATGTAGAAAGCCCATCCTCTTGTCGTAGCCACCATAAATAACCGTAATTGTTAGGGTTCATCTCCGTTGAATCACAAATCCATGTCTCTGAGAGAACTCTATTATCATCCAAAATGCCCTTATTTAAATAGAGGTAGCCAAATCGCGCCATATCACGAGTAGTTAATGTTAGCCCCCATCCACCGGTCGAATGACCGTTTGGATCATGTACCCACCCCTTAACGTTTTTCCCGAATAAATCATCAAACCCATATGCGTTCATTTTATAGTCAGGAATTTCTTTCATGCCAAGCGGTGTAAACAAATGTTCATTGGCGAACGCTCGTGCACTCTTGCCTGTACTTTGAGTAAGAATAGCTGACAATAAATGTGCTCCAGCTGTGGAATATTTAAAAGTGCCTAAATCCCCGTTTTTACCCATTATATCAAGTGTATATTTTATCCAATCCTGCTGTTGACATAGAATATCTAGCGGCTCATGCCAATCCTCATATGGATATGGTACTGTCATCGTAAGAAGATGCCGTATAGTAATCTGTTGTTTCTGCTTATCAGCATCAGAAATATATTTTGGGAAAAAATCTATCACTTTCTCTTCCACGCTTTGAATATATCCTTTATCAATAGCGATGCCTATAAGTGCAGATAGTACACTTTTTGTTACAGATGCTACATGGTGACTATCATCAGGACCTTTGCCATTAAAATATTTTTCATATGCTAAATGACCATCTTTAATGATAATAATGCCATTTATATTGTGATAATCACTTTTTATCGTCTGTTCTAGCTTAAAAAGTTTTTCATTGTTCATATATATGCTTTCAGGTTTTACCGCTTGCCAATTTATTGTTGTTTGCATAGGAACCTCCTAATTGTCATTTTTTCTTTACAGGAAAATACACCTCAGTAACAAACTCCTCAGGGGCGTTTACTTGATTTGGATCTGTTACATATATTTCATATGGCGGCAATATCAGCTCGTAACCCTCATTTTCAATCCACTTCATCAAATTAGCGTAAACAGAGGTCAATTCCGGATAAGCTCCCTTTAAAACAGATTTAGCACAGAGGCTACCAGGCAAATCTCTCGTTCCTTTGACAGACTCAGCTATCTGAATAGCAAACTCGGTATCATTGCCAGCTGGATTAAATTCAGGGCTATGGTAAATCGTCATTGGCTGACCAAGTAAAGTGAGCTTTTCCTTCGCAATTCTTTCATATAACTCGCTAAAATAATGACCATATCCCGATGCATAATCATCACTGCTCAATATCAATCGCTTATAAAGGATATTCATTGGCTTTGTTTCAACAAGCTGTACTTCAATATCCTCAAGGTACGACATGATTGGTACTCCTTTTTCTAAGTTTGAAATATCATGACTCAGTTGTTTTACAAGATATTCAAAAGCCTTTAGTTTCTCTTGCATTTCATTTCTCTTTTGGTTAAGCGTTGAACAAAGCATTTCTTCGGATTGATCCTCTTCTAAATCCAACATCGTTTTAATTTCTTCAAGAGAAAAATGATAGGATTTTAAACGGTTGATATAGAGCATCCTTTTTAGTTGTTCGATGGAATAATACCGATAACCGCTTTCAGCATTAATCTCATCGGGATTAATTAATCCGATTTCATCGTAATATCGAAGTGTTTTTGTAGAGACACCACATATTTTTGAGAATTCTCCTATTGATAGCACAAAACCACCTCACTCATTTATTTGTTACTTGCTACAATTCATTTATACACCTTCCCCTAAGGACAAAGTCAATCAAGACTTATACTTTTATCTCTTTATCTTTTACTTTCCTTGACTGAAAACTTTTATTGACCGCTTAGTACAAAAAGGATATTCTATTAATGTATATGGGAGGAGGATAAATTTGAATAAACGAGGCAGACCCCGAGAGTTTGAGTATTCCTCAATTGTAGATGTCGCCATGAAAACCTTTTGGAAAAGAGGATATGAGGGGTGTTCTACACAGGATTTATGCAATGATACTGGAATTGGGAAAGGCAGCTTATACAATACTTTTGGTAGTAAACATGAACTGTATAAACAAGTATTAGAACGCTACCATGAGTTTGGAATTAAGGAACAGAAGGAATTATTAAATGCTCCAATCGCATTGAAAGAGCGGTTAAGTAATTTTTTCGAATGGGCATTAAAGGAAGATTTTGAGAAGATTGATCAAAAGGGTTGTTTGTTAATAAATGCCAGTGTGGAGAGCGCAAAGAATGACGTAATGGTTCAAGAAATTTTCTCACGGCATGTTGAACTTCTTAAACAAGCTATTGAAAAAGTAATGGAGGAAGGATTGCAAACTGGCGAAATTTCAAAAAAGCAAACAGCCGAGGAATTAGCTAGTCTATTTTTAAGCAGTTATTACGGGTTTCGTGTTCTTAATGTTTCGATGCAAAATCGGATGTTGTCTGAACAGATTATGAACGGAACATTAGAATCTATTTTCGGCGCTTAGTGCGCTCTTTTTTAGCACGAATTTTGTACCGAACGTTACAATAATGAATTTAGGAGTCTTTTTATGCCATCGATCATTTATTTACTAGCTTTAGCAATTTTTTGTATGACTACATCGGAATTTATGGTTGCAGGTATGATGAACGAACTTGCTCTCGCATTTCAGGTTCCTATATCTTCAATCGGTTATTTAATTACAGCTTATGCAGGAGCAATGGTAGTAGGAGGACCTATTTTAACTGCAACTCTTTTACGAATGCGCAGTAAACAAGCTTTATTACTTTTAATGTTTGTATTTTTAATTGGCCAGTCGCTCGGAGCTATTGCTTGGAGCTATGATAGTATGATGGTTTCACGAATTATTACTGGTATTGCTTCATCTTCAGCATTTGGTGTAGCCATTTCCTTTACTGCAACATTGGTTCCGCCTAATTCGAGAGGTAAAGCTGCATCTACTGTACTTGCAGGTTTAATGATCGCAACAGTCATAGGCTTACCTATAACAACGATTATCTCGCAAAATTTTGGTTGGCGTATTAGTTTTGGGTTTGTTTCTATTCTCGTACTAGTGTCCGGGATTATGATTCAGTTGTTACTCCCCTCATCACCAAACAAAGAACTATTAAAATGGAAAGACGAGCTCATGCACTTTAAGAATATTCATCTTTGGGCAGCGTACATAACAAGTATGTTTATTATAGGTGGTACGTTTGCAGCGTTTAGTTACTTCACCCCTATCTTTACAAATATCACGGGCTTTTCAAGCGAAAGTATTCCATACTTACTTGCTCTCTATGGAAGTGCAACAGTAATCGGGAATATAGTGATTGGCAAGTTTGCTGATAAATATACAATGGAAACACTTTTGAGTGGATTGATGATTTTAATCGTAGCATTGTCTTTATTTGCTTTAGGAGCTGAAAATAAATACATTGCCGTTATTACTACTATTTTTATTGGCTTGACTGGTGTTTCAATGAATCCAGCCATGGTAGCGAGAGTGATGAAAACAGCTACTAATAGCACGATGATTAACACCATTCATAGTTCTTTTATTACGCTTGGTATTGTTATTGGTTCATCACTAGGCGGCCTAGGTATTAGTAATGGATTTGGCTATATATCACCACTGTGGATTGGCGTTTGTTTAGCTACCCTAGGGTTACTATCATTATTTCCTTATTTACATAAAAGAAAGGATAAATAATGTTTCTAAATAGATACAAAAGTTGGGGTGTAGCTTTGTGACGCTTCTCCTCCAAACGTTCCAGCGACAACTCCTTCCTTTATGATGCTCTATCCGCCTCTTCTGTTACTATGGGCTCAACGCGTAGTTTCTTGTCCGTATGCCGTATGCCCAAAGAAATATTTAATATCTTAAATAGGAACTATTACATTTTGAATGAGTAAATGAAAGAAGCTCTCCTCGTCGCCTTCACGATCAAAGAGAGCTTCTTATTCTATATAAATACGGGGGAATTTTAACTAGCTTTCAAGATCAATTATGCCTCGGCATAATTGCGTCCGGAATCGGCTTTGTGCTTGCACAAAGAACTCCTTTCCGATTTCCGTGACATCCGCCGGAGGCTTTAACTTCTTTCAGCGGATGTTTGGACACTCGCTGAAAAGTGACTTAAAACCGCATTCATCTCACCACCTATAGAGGTGGGAGACTTCTGCTGAAAGAAGTTAAATGTTCGGTTTCCAATCAAACATTTTTTAAGAGCTAAATGTTATAACAACAAATATATAGTTGGGGATCCTACATATCTTATTGTTGTATAGAGTCTGATTACCCTATGTTTTGACAAATTGTTAATACTTGTTTGACGGCTTCTGCCGATTGATGGAGCGCCGTTTGTTCTTCATTTGTAAGGTGCAATTCTATGACCGATTCAATGCCATTGCCACCTAATATTGTCGGCACCCCTAAAAATAATTCGTGGTAACCGTACTCTCCTTCTAAAAGGGCGATAGAAGGAATTATTTTACGCTGATCTTTCATAATGATTTCGACCATCTGTGCACATGCAGCAGCTGGCGCATAATAAGCACTACCATTACCTAACAAACCAACAATTTCTCCGCCACCTTTACGTGTACGTTCTACGATTTGCTGTAGTCTGTCTTGAGGAATCAGTTTTTCTAATGGGATCCCTCCAGCATAGGAATATCGAATTAGAGGAACCATTTCGTCTCCATGTCCACCTAAAACAAATCCTGATACATCCTCTGGTGCAATTTGCAGTTCTTGTGCTACAAATGTATTAAAACGCGCTGTATCTAATACACCTGATTGACCGATGATACGATTTTTTGGAAAGCCTGTTTCCTTATAGCAAACATAGGTCATGGCATCGACTGGATTGCTTAATATAAGGACTATGCTGTTAGGTGCATAGTGTTTGATTTGTTTAGAAACTTGTTGAATGATTTTTGCATTCGTCGTCACTAAGTCATCACGACTCATACCAGGTTTACGAGGAATACCAGCTGTAATAATGACAATACTTGCTCCAGCTATATCCTCATAATTGCTCGTTCCTTTAATAGAAACATTAAACTTTTCGATTGGTCCTGTTTGTAATAAATCCAACGCCTTTCCCTTTGTCGGATTTTCCACTTCTGGAATATCTAACAGGACAACATCTCCTAGCTCTTTTTGGGCTAAAAATAAACTTAATGTCGAGCCTGTATGACCCGCTCCGATAACAGCGATTTTACTTTTTCGAAATGTCATTAAGCCTCACCTCGATTTTCAGTAGCTGCTGTTTCTGTCGTTTTTTTAGCACGCGTTGATGTTGAAGCTGATGCTGGCTTTTTCTTTGGTGCTTCTGGCCCTTTAATCATTTGAAAAACATCTTCATCTGGTCTAGGAATTACGTGAGCACCTAATAGTTCTCCAACGCGCATTGCAGCGGCTTTTCCAGCTTCTACTGCTGCTTGGACAGAACCAACATCACCTTTCACGACGATTGTCACAATTCCACCATCAACGAACTCTTGCTTGACGATAGTTACATCTGATGACTTTATCATCGCATCAGCAGCTTCGTAAGAGCCTACTAATCCTTTTGTCTCAATCATTCCAATAGCGCTACTCATTCTCTTCACCTCGCATCACTTCTGTAGAATCGATAATACCTATAACGACCGCATCGATAGGCAACGGATTTTCTTTCATAATATATCGGGATGATCCACCACTTGTAATGAGCACATCATCTCCAATTCCTGCCCCGATACGGTCAGCTGCAACAATTTCTGTACGAATCGGCTGTTGATTGGAATCGATTGGTTGAATAATTAATAATTTTAAGCCATTCAACCCTTCTTCTTTACGTGTTGCCCATACACTACCTATCACTCTTCCCATCTGCATGAACTTCACCCTCTTTATCCCGCATAGATTATACTAAAATTACTCAGAGCGAATTGTTAACGTCTTATTCAACTCTCGTATTTTGTCATAAGCCAATGCTGTCACAATTGTTTTTTTGGGAACAACAATTTCTCGTGCTTCTATTTCAAGTACTTCTACTTGCGAAAGTAGCTTCTTATCAAATTGATAGCTTAATGGTCTTTCAGCTTGACTTACGATTGGCGGAAGTTCTTTGACATTCATTTGTTCATTAGCCTGAGCATTGACAATCTCTGCAAATGCGCCTTGTTGGATTAAACCTGCATTTGCCTCATCTGTATCGATATGCATCTCCAAGCGATAACGCTCTGAAACGCGAATCGTTACATTTGATAAAATAATCGATCTTAAACCTTCTATTTTAATTTGTACCGATTGTCCGTCCACTACTTGGAACCGAGCACTGTCAGCTGGTGACATATGAATATGAGCTTGCGCAATAATAAGTCCTTCATTTAGCACGACACTGCCCTTTGGACCAATAAGTGTCACAGGACTTGAACCTTTAATATCTCCTGATATTCTTAATGGTGGCTTAACTCCTAGTTTCATCGCATCTGTCCAACTAATTTCTACTTGGGATAATGAACGAGCTGGACCTAAAATGCGTACTCGCTCAACGGAACCCTTTGGACCAGCAATAACAACTGTTTCCTCAGCAGCGAACTGTCCTGGCTGTGAAAGCTCAAACTTCGGTGTTAATTGATAATTCTCACCAAAAAGCTGCTCCACTTCCGCTTGAGCAAGGTGGACATGTCGTGCTGATACACCAACAGGGATTTTTCCGTCATGTTGAGAGGAAGGCTGATTTTTTAAAACTTGCTGCAATACTTCTTCAACAACTTTTTGGATTAAATTTTCCTGCATCTAACCCCCTCCTTACGTCAATGATCTGATAATTCTTCCTTGGGCTTGTTGTTCAATAAAGCCCGCATTCGCTTCATCTGTATCAATATGCATCTCTAAACTAAAATCGTTCGACACACGAACTACAACTCCACGAAACGTCACAGGTCGCTCACTATCCACTTCAACAGATACTAATTCATTATTTTGTACGTCCAATGCTAGCGCATCTTCTTCCGTCATATGAATATGTGCCTGTGCAACAATGACTCCCTGCTTGATAATTATTTCTTTTTCTTGATTAATTAATTTGATGCTAGCCGAACTTTCGATATCACCCGATTGCCTTAAAGGAGGGGTTAATCCTAATTTCATTGCATCTGTTCGACTAATTTCCACCTGTGTTGCCGCTCTTACAGGACCTAATACACGTACATTGTGAAGGACACCTTTTGGCCCCTCAATGGAGACACGCTCTTTGGCTGCAAATTGTCCTGGCTGCGAAAGATCAAAATCCTTCGTTAGCTTTGCATTTGGACCAAAAAGTGCCTGTAAATCCTCTTCACTGACATGTATATGACGAGCTGAAATGGCCACAGGAAATGTTTTTGTCGCTGTTTTCACGTTAGCCACCTCTATTATATTGTTGTTGGAAATGAAAGCAGGATGAGGTACAATGTGTAGCATCCTGCCTTCCATTTATGATGTTCTATCCGTCGCTTTGACTTTTCCATCCGTCGTTTCGGGCCTTCATTCCGTCGCTTCGACTTCTATCCGTCATTTCGGCTCTTCTTTCCGCCGCTTCGACTCTTCTTTCCGTCGCTTCCTAGATTCTTTCCGTCATTTCGGCTCTTCTTTCCGCCGCTTTGGCTTCTATCCGTCGTTTCGGTGTCTCTTTCCGTCACTTCGGCTCTTCTTTCCGTCGCTACAGTGATTCTATCCGTCGCCTTTGTTCGGACTATAAATAAAATTAAGCCTCTGCTTTTGGTAAAATTAATTCCAACTCATGGTGTGGGCGTGGGATTACATGTACAGATAGAAGCTCTCCAACACGTTGTGCCGCTGCAGCTCCTGCATCAGTAGCTGCTTTTACTGCACCTACATCACCACGAACTAATACAGTGACAATACCGCCACCAACATGTACTTTTCCTACTAAATTAACGCTAGCAGCCTTCACCATTGCATCCGCTGCTTCAATTGCTCCTACTAGTCCTTTTGTTTCTACCATTCCTAATGCTGTACTCATTTGTCATTCCTCCAAATTATTTATTTTGTAATGTGATTTGTTTTAATACTTGATCAACAATTTGTTGAACTACTGCTGTATCCAAAGATGGATCTTGTGCCTTAATATTCTCTACTACTGGTTGTACTAAGAATTCTGGTTTCGGCACATCTACATCTTTAATGCCATAAGCCATACGTTTAATATTCAATAAATGTCTCGCTGTAATGTTATCGGACGTAATATTGCCACCAAACGTACCACACCCTAATGTAAAGGATGGTGCCAATCCAGTAGTTCCACCAACAGCGCCAATAGATGATAATGTATTAACTACAATTCTGGACACTGGTAATTCAACTGAAAACTGCTCCGCTAATGCTGCATTTTCTGTATGAATCGAACATGTATGTCCACGCCCACCAATATTCAGTAGATCAATCATCACTTGTTTTGCCTCTGTGCTATCCTCTACTGTGTATAACGCAAAAATCGGTGACAGTTTTTCCAGTGAAAATGGAATATTTTTGCCGATCATTGTTTCCAGACCAACAAGTACTTTTGTCTCTTCTGGTACAGTAATATTGACAGAATCTGCTAAGCATGCTGCTGATTTACCTACAATTTGAGGATTTACTTTCCCAGGAACAGGAGAGATCAACTTCTCCATCTTCACCTTCTCTTCATCACTCAAAATATACGCATTGTTTTTCTTTAACTCTGTTAAAACTTGCTCTGCAATGGCTTTGTCTACAATAATTGATTGCTCTGTTGCACATATTGTGCCGTTATCAAAAGACTTACTTTGTACAAGCTGACGAACCGCTTTAGGAATATTTGCTGATTTTTCAATGTAAGCCGGGACATTTCCTGGGCCTACACCGTAAGCAGGTTTGCCTGAACTATAGGCTGCTTTTACTAGTGCACCGCCACCAGTCGCTAAAATTAAGTGAATATCTGGATGCTTCATTAATTGTTGCGTAGCCTCCATAGAGGACATTGTTAAACAATGTAGCAATCCTTCTGGTGCTCCTGCTTTTTCTGCAGCTACTCTACAAACCTCTAAGGCTTCCTTTGTACACTCAGCCGCATATGGGTGTGGGCTTAGTACGAGAGCATTTCTAGTTTTCAATGAAATAAGTGTTTTAAAGATAGCTGTTGATGTTGGGTTTGTCGTTGGAACAATGCCCGCGATCACTCCGAACGGACTAGCGATCTCTGTAACTTTCTTCATTCGATCGAAACCTACGACACCAACAGTCTTTAAATCTTTAATATCTTCATAGACATCTCTAGAGGCAACCTCATTTTTCATTTTTTTATGATTAGGTATGCCCATCCCTGTTTCCTGAACAGCCATATTTCCCAATCGTTCTGCCTCTTTGAATGCCGCATCGGCAACAGCCTTGACAATACTATCTACTTGCTGCTGTGAATACTGCATGTAAGCAGCCTGTGCAATATTGGCACGTTTCACGGCGTCTCTCATTTCTTGAATGGCTAATAAATCTTTATCTAACGTGGCCATAAAGCCCCTCCTTTCTAAATAACTGGATTTCTCGCTAAATTCTCAATAGCTTCTCTAAAAGCATCCGTTGCCGCTTGGCAGGAAGATTGGCTACCGCTTAATAAGCCGCCACCATAATTGGTTTCAGATGGTGGCCCAAAGAAAACCTTTAGCTCCACTTCTGCCGCCTTCAATGCTGCATCTAAACCAACAACAGCCTCAAGTGGCGGTGCTATTAAATATGCGAGGGCAGTCCCAGCCTTAACATTCGCCAACTCTGCCAAATACGTACCACAGCTTGCTACTGTATGTGCAAAAAGAGCGTGGCTTTCATTTTGAAGAATAGCTTCAAAATACGTATCAAACTGGATTTTCTGCTGAATCGCATCTAAACCACTGCGTATTTCATCAGGCGAGCTACCAGCAATGATGCCAATGACCTCACCGGATAACGGTCCAGATGCATGTGCCGCTCCAGCATAAAAGCTTTTTGCATAAACAACATCAACATCAGCTTTTTTCGTTGCTTCGTCCAACGCTACATATCCAACATCATCTATTGTCAGAGTTACGAGTCCAATGCTATTGTGATATGGCTTTAAATCTAATTGCTCTGCTAATTCACTATTCACTCTTGGAATGATTTGCATTGCCAAAATTTCTGCCATAATTTTTTGAGGATTCATTGCTTGCCCCCTAACTTTCTTTTGCCACAAGACCTACTCCACTTGCCTTGTAATGCAATATTTTTTGAACGACTGTTCCTAAATAAGCACCTGCCTCTAATGGCGGAATACCACCTTTATGAATGTTCGAAACGACCATTCGATCAGCTTCTACTGTGCCCATTCTAGGTTGATAGCATATATAGGCACTCATTGACTCCGCTGATACAAGTCCAGGACGCTCACCGATTAAATAAACGATCACTTCTGCTTGTAAAAGCTCGCCAATTTCATCCATTAGAGCAACACGCCCTTTATCAATATAGAAAGTAGTTCCTATTTCAATATTTAAATTACGAAGACTTTGCTGTAACGCTAAATATACATCTTGCACATTTTCTTCAATCGCACTAGCACTTAATCCATTAGAAATAATAATTTGTACTTTAGGATTTTTTTGGCATTTCGATTGAATTACTGTCTTTGATTCATCGGATAAACGACGACCTAAGTCCGGTCTTGTAATGTACTCTTCTTTATCTGTCACTCTTGTTGTTACTTGAAAGACATCAAGCTTTTGTAGTAGCTCCTCTGTCACTTCTCCATATACTGCATCTACTGCCGCCGCATGATCGAGTCGGAATTTCAGCCAAGTTTTTGTTTTTGGTCTTGTCCCAGCTCTTCCAATACCTATCCTTGCTGGTGTATGCTTTTTGGCTGCTTGTACACTTTCAGACAGTTCATCCTCTTCAAATTTAAAGACTGTGGCAGCTGCCGAAGCGTAAGATGGTTCATCATAATTTACACTGGAATACGATTGTTCATGATTACGTGCTTCATTATGAAAAAGCTTAATTAATGGTTCATTTGATTGTACAGTTGGGCTTGGACTTGCTACTTCATCAGCACGATGAGCTATCGTATCATAGAACTTAATAAGTGTTTCCTTTTGTTCTTCTTTCTGTATAGCTGATTCATGTGGAGAATTGACTGATGTATTATTGTTCATCTTTTCCATAACGAGCTGTGTAATCATCGATACTAGTTGTTCATTCAATGGACTCACCTACCTTTCAAATATAGATAAATCGCCAGCTCTTGCAGATAGACGACCATTTTCATAAATGCCCATTTTTTCTAACCACACTAGATATTCAGGAGCTGGTTTTTTACCAAACGTTTGAAGTAATGTTGCGACATCATGGAAGCTCATTGACTGATAGTTCAGCATGATATCGTCGCCCATAGGTGCAGCGATAATAAAGTTGACACCAGCTGCTGTTAGTAAAACACTTAAATCTTCAACATCATTTTGGTCTGCCTTAATATGGTTTGTGTAACAAATATCAACGCCCATTGGGATACCATGCATTTTGCCCATAAAGTGATCTTCTAGGCCCGCACGTATAACCTGCTTGTTATTGTATAAATACTCAGGTCCAATAAAGCCAACGACGGTGTTTACAATATACGGATTAAAATGTCTCGCAAATCCGTAATTACGTGATTCGAGTGTTACTTGGTCAATGCCCATATGTGCCTCAGCAGATAGCTCCGAACCTTGTCCAGTTTCAAAGTAGAATAAATTCGGGCCAGTTCCAGTTCCTTGCTTTTTCACAAGCTCTTCTGCTTCTCTAATTAGGTCGGCAGAAATACCGAACGAGCGATTAGCAATTTCTGTCCCAGCAATACTTTGGAAAATCATATCTGCAGGTGCACCTTGTTTAATGGCCTTCATTTGTGTTGTAATATGTGCTAATACACAGTTTTGTGTAGGAATCGACCAATCATTGATAAACTCCTTTGTCGCTTGCAATACTTTTTTCACACTTTCAACAGAGTCATCTACTGGGTTAATCCCAATGACCGCATCGCCAATACCATAGGACAATCCTTCTTTTAATGAGGCAATAATACCGTCAATATTGTCTGTTGGATGATTTGGCTGCAATCTCGAGGAAAGTGTACCCTTTTGTCCGATCGTAATATTGCAAGTTGACAATATTTCTACTTTATTGGCAGCATGTACAAGATCTAAGTTGGACATCAGCTTTGTTACTGCCGCAATAATTTCTGAATTCATGCCCTTGCTTAATCGTTTTAATTCCCGATCGCCTGTTTCATTAGATAAAATGTATTCTCTTAGTTGCTCGATACTCCAGTTTTTAATTTCTCCATATATTTGCTCATTGATATCACCTTCAATAATGCGTGACACTTCGTCATTTTCAGAAGGAACTAATGGATTTTCTCTTATATCCTTCACTAACAGCTCACTTAGAACGGCTTTTGCCGCAATTCGTTGCTGTACAGTTTCAGCCGCAATTCCAGCTAGCTGATCGCCTGATTTTTCTTCATTGGCCTTGGCCATTACATCTTTTAATGAATTAAAATTATATTTTTCTCCACCAAATATCACCGATAGATTCACATTCATCCTCCTTACTTTGAGTGGAAAGCAAGTGTTTTTACTACGACTGGGACAACACCAGATGGTAGTACTTCCCCAATGTCGATATAATCACCCGTTTCTACTTTGATTTGATCGATGCAAATGATGGGAACTGTTTGATTAATCGCTTGTATCGTTTGCCCAATAATCTTTGCATAATCCGATTGAATGACTATGATAATTGGTATTTCCTTGGAGCTTCTCGTTGCTAAGTACTGCAAAATGGCCTGACATAATGCATGAACATCCTGGAAGCTTAAATAGGGTAACTGACTAAAATAAAGTGCAAATGGAGAGCGATTCTCTTGGCTAGAAAATAGAGCATCAGCCCGTTCTACAGCTGTCTTCACTGTATAGTCGAATTCTTTGTTGTTCGTTTCCAAATAGCAATTGAAAACAGGTACATTTTTTAAAGGCAATACTTCTGCATCTACCTGGATCGTCGCACCACTAATTTCAGTTGTTTGCGTGCCTGCACCAGTCACTGTTGCCCGCGCTGTTTCCTCTGGCTTTATCCATAAAAAGGTTTGCAACTGCTCGTGCTGTAAAAGTTTTTTTGCTAATTTTTCGCCGATATCATCATATTGACGTTTTGTACAATCATTTTCATATATACAAGCAGCTACTCCACCGGAAAAGACGATTGCTTCAACTGGTTTATCCCAAGTTGGCAAATGTCCTAGCAATAATGGATGCCGTTCATCTGTTATTTGTCCACTCAGCGTCATCGCTACTATATCCACCATTTCTTGGATCAATTGTGTGACACGTTCATCCTCTGCAGAATCACCAACCTTTAATGGATTTGACCATTTCTCCATAAGCTTCATAATCGGTGGTGAAACCGATTGGACAATTCCGTTCTGAAATTCTATAAGTCTTCCACCGACATGCAATGTACACGTACCAATTACTTCACCGAACTGCATGACTGCAATATTTGCTGTACCGCCACCGATATCAATATTTGCGATGACTTTGGCAGTATTTTTAGACTGCTGTAATGTACCTGCACCCTTTGCTGCAATGATGCTCTCTAAATCAGGCCCAGCAGTAGCAACTAAAAAGTGCCCGGCTGTATCTGCAATCGTATGGACAACCTCACTGGCATTATCCTTTGTTGCAGATTCGCCTGTAATGATAATGGCACCTGTTGAAATATCTGCTGGTGAAATTTGGGCCAGTTGATATTGTTGAAAAATAAATTGTTCAATTTTTTCCATATCGATAATTTCTTTATTGATAAACGGCGTTTTAATAATAGGACTTTGATGTATAACCGTTTTTTCAATGATTTCTATCCGTGGCACGTGCGTCACACCAGCAACATTTTTCAGTAGAAAACTACTAACAACCATCTTTGTTGTACTTGTACCAATATCAATGCCTGCACTATAAATTTTTTCTGTCTTCAACTTACTCCTCCCTCTCGCCACTATGGGCAATACATGAGATAAGGACTATCACGATCCTTCACAAATTGACGAATTTCTTCGTCAGAATTGAGCTGAATAAGTGGCGCAATAAACTCAATACCAAGCTTTTGCCACGAAGAAGTTTTCACAATAGGACCACGTGTCATGACATTTTGTAATAATGCTGTTGCTCTTTCTACATCTGCAAGGGGTGCATCAATTTTTGTAATGACACCAATTTGTATTTTTGGAATTCCTAAGCTAAATTGCGGTGGAAAAACACTTTTTGATGACGTGGCATCCTGCAAATAAATCACATGTGTCACTTCAAGCGATGTTGCCATAATATTTTTGTAATACATCGGATTTTCAATATATTCTCCAGGTGTATCAACAATCCAGTCATCATAAACGAGCGCCTGTGTTTTATTGGCTTGTCCGTCTTTCCCTAATAACGCATTCATCAGTGTCGACTTACCTGCTTGCACACCGCCTATAATCATTACTCGATTTTTCATACGGCACATCCTATGACTTAGTTATTTTTGATGGCGTATAGCCTAGCATCTCTGATAAAAAGCGATTAATTTCTAACATCGCCATTTCAACCTCAGACACACTGCCAACAATAACGAGACTGCCAGTAAAACGATCTAAAAATCCTAGTCTTACATTGGCTGCCTTTGTTGCTAAATCCCCTGCAATAATAACTGTTTCACTCGGTGTACATGTCATGATGCCAAGTGCACCGGCTTCTTGTATGCCAAGCTTTTGAAACATATCAGGGTCAGGATTAGCTATCAAATGGCTCAATGTTAGTTGCTTACCTGGCACAAACTCCTGAATAAACCGTTTCTTTTCTTCACTCACACGTCATCACCTCTTTCGAGTTTTTTATCTAATCAAGACTTTTGCTCTGCTAGATATTCACCTTCTTTAATAATGCCTGCCTCGCGATCCTCTTGTTCTAATCTAAGAGCTGTTGGAACAGATAGCTTATAAGCTAAAATAATTGCGATAACACCAGCTAAAAACTTACCAGCAATAACCGGTAAAATAATAGTCGGTTGGAAGTTAGCCGTAAACGATAAATGATCTCCTAGAAGGAATGCTGAACAAACACCAAAGGCAATGTTAATAACCTTATCTTTCGGTGGCATATGTCGAACCAGTGTAAACATGGCTAAAATATTAGCAATTGTCGCTAAAATACCTGCGCTTCCTACTGACGATAAGCCTAATTTTTTACCTGCTGCTTCTAGAGGTTTCGATGCATATTTTCTAATTAAATACACCATTGGGAATGCACCCGCTAGCATAATACCGATATACCCAGCTGTTTCTAGTGCGCGGAATTGATCGATTTCATCTGCCATGATTGGATCAAAGCCCCATGCACCAAAGACCTTTGTAAATATACCTGTGAAAATTTCTACAATCGAGAACACTAGTACAAGCTTGATAGCAGCATCCATCACACGTCCAAAAATCATAAAACCTTTGATCATGCCATTTGGTATTAGCTTGAGGCCTAACGCAATTAACACTACAAAAATAAATAAAGGCAATAAATTAATTAATATTTGTAAAACTGAAATGGCAAAAACATATGTTGGTGCCGCTGTTGTACTAATGACTTCACGAACATCTGTATTAAACATCACAATCAAAATTGAAGAAATAAATGCTCCAATCGGAATTGTTAAAACACCCGCCATAATACCTAAAGCCATATATTTATGATCCCGCTTATCTAACATGGCAAGCCCCATTGGAATAGAGAACACGATTGTTGCACCTGACATAAATCCAACAACTAAAGCCATGACCCATCCTTCATAGGATTCTTTTAACGCATTGGCTAATTGATATCCTCCCATGTCCGATGCTAAAATTGTCGTTGCCGCAATTGCAGGATCAGCACCAATCCATTCAAAAATTGGACTAATAAAATGACTTATAAACCACGTTAAGTAAGGTATAGCAGCCATGATTCCTGCAGCAGGTACAAAAATATGTCCAACCGTATGAATACCATTCATAAACTCTTTCCCGATTCCATATTCAGCATCTCGAATTGCTCCGATTGCCCCTAAAACTGCACAAATCATAATAATATAAACGATAATCGTTCCTACCATTGCCATCCTTCTCATCACCCCTTTATTTTTATCTGTCTATTTTATCTATATAAAAAAAAGACGCATTTAAAGAGGAATTCTCTTTAAAGCGTCTTTGCTTCAACTATTTACTTGAAAGGTATTGATAATGCGCCTAGCTATAAGCGCCATTTCCTGTTGAGTCTGCATACTCTCACTGCGAATTTTTTTATAAGCTTCGTCCTCACTAAGATTTTCTGACTGCATTAGCAAACCTTTTGCTCGTTCGATTATTTTTCGCTTTTCTAATTCTGTTTGTTTATACAGCAATTTCCCATTAAGACGGTTGAACTTATCAATCTGGTGAAATGCCACCTCCAACGCTGGAAGGACATTCTTCTCAGAAAACGGTTTCATAACATAGCCTAAAATATTGTCCTGCTTCATGTACAATAACAATTCTTTTTCACTATAAGCTGATATAAATAGCACCGGTATACCGAGCTGCTGTTCAATTATTTTGCTTGCCTTTAAACCATCTAGCTTCGGCATTTTAATGTCCATTAATATTAACTGTGGCTTATGTGTAAGAGCCAACTCAATTGCTGATTCTCCATTATTCGCTTGTGCTACTACTTCGTAGCCATTATCTTCTAGCATAAACTTCAAATCAATCGCAATAAGTGACTCATCTTCGACAATCATAACTTTCCTAGTCATTTAGGATAAATACCTCCTCGCTTACAGGAAACTGAATTTGAGTATGTGTACCTTTTTCACTAGGGATAATTGAAAATGTGCCAGCTAAATCATATTCAACAAGCCTTGTAATAATCTCCATTCCAAATGATGCCTTCACCTCTTGCATTCCGACGCCGTTGTCAGAAATATGAAGTGAAATAGTGGAAGCATCCTGTTGAAATTGTATATCGATTGTTCCTTCCTCACGACCGATAAAAGCATATTTTAGTGCATTTTGCAGTAGCTCACAAATGATTAATGCGAGCGAAACAGCTTTTTTAGCATGACAAAATAACTGTACATTATCGTGATGAAAGGTTAATTGAATAGATGGTGTGTTGGATGTCCCAACCATTTTATGCCCAATCTTTTTAGACAACGCGATAACGTCTACTTTCTCTTCAGCGTTATCCTCATTTTCTAAAATAAGTTCATAGACAGATGAAATACTATATATTCGATTTAATGCCTCTTGAAAAGCACTTGCATTTGAAACTGACAAGTCATTTCGCATTTGCAAACGCAGTAGGCTTGTAACTGTCTGTAAATTATTTTTCACACGGTGGTGAATTTCTCGGATAGCAAATGTTTTCATCATTAGTTCATTTTCTTTCAGTTTAAGCTCTGTAAGATCATGAATAATGAGGAGTGTCACTTTATCGTTCTGATCACGAATAGGAATTTTCTTCACAATAAAGGATTTACGATCAATCGTAATTTCTAAGAAAAAGACATCATCGCCCTTATCATAGACCTCCTGTAAAAAAGGTAAAATCTTATTCAATGCAACGTTGTCAAAACGTTCTAACCCTGATAGCTCCGATATAAATCGGTAGCCTGCGGGATTGCTATAGATGACTTTGTTTTCATGATTTGTGAGAATAATAGATTCTACTAGCAAATCAGAAACAACTGGAATCGGTTGAGAATTTGGCTCTACGATATGCTCAATTAATGCAAAAGGCATATTTTGAAAATCATCCTTAGGTATTGTCTGCATAACCACCTTTTTTTCCTGGATTAACACTGCAATAACCTGTTGTTGGTCATTAAAGAGAGGGACAACGTTTTGTTCAACCGTTATACCTTCTTGTGTGATCGCTCTAGTAATTGACGATTTTTCTTTATTTTTAAAAGCAGCAAATACTGCTGGTTCGAAGCTTTCAAATACAAATTTGCCAATTACGGATTTTTCGTATAAGTCACCTTCTTTTTTTGGGAATGCCTCTGCCACAACAATTGCATGCGGTAAGTTTTCCATCATACAATCTATGAACATAAAACAATCTGTCAAATCAGCATAGTATGTTAGTGTAGCTTCTACTTCTAGTAACTTTGCTATATCGGTTGCAGATAAGGTCGTATATTTTCTACACAAGGATTGAATGTTCGACAGGCTCAAGCCCCCTATCAGTGAATAATCAAAATTGAATTTGGCTATTCTAAAAATTTCTTGTCATCATTATAAACCTTTTGCAAAATTATTTTCAATAGAAAAAATAATTTATTTTAATAATTTTCGTTGCATTACATAGAACTATATAGCTTAAAAGAGAAATATTCAACACTTTTTTCAAATCCGCCTGCATTTTACGACAGAATTATTATTTCACTATATTAAAAAAGCGAGATTGCAACGGATGCAACCTCGCTTTTTTCTACTTTATTTCTGGTGTGACAGCTAATATGTTTTCAAATGTTTTACGTTGTTTTGCTTCTTCTTCATTCAACAAAATATGAATATCTCCATGGTCGTTTGAAGTACGAATTAAACGCCCCATTCCTTGCTGCAAACGAAGCTGCATAAATGGTAATTCCACTTCTTCATATGGATTTTCCGCAAATGTACGTTTCGCATCAAATAATGGATCATGCGGAGGGAAAGGTAAATCATAAATAATGACACGCGTTAATGCCTCCTCCGGCAAATCTAAACCTTCCCATAAATGATAGGAGCATAATGTTTTGATCGTGCCTTCTTGGAAATCACGAACGATTGCTGATAGTTCACGGTCCCCCTCAAACGCTACATACATCCGTTCCATAAGAGGTAACTCTGCTTTGAAATCTAACATTGCTTGTTTCGATTTAAATAAAATTAAAGTTTTTTCACCATCACGTAATAGCTGCTGAACACGTGCCGTTTTCTCCTTTTGAGAAAGCTCATGTAAATAAATTTTCATAACTTCTTCATAATCAAAAGGAGAGGGAACAGAAAACGATTGATAATCACGAATTCCTAAACTATAGGAAATGTATGAAAAATCTTTATTGACCGATAAAGTTGCTGAAGAAAATACTATTGGAAGTTTTTTAGAGAATAATTTTTCTGCTAAAACTTCTGTGATGAGACGCGGCATAATTACGAGCGTTTCCTCTCCATCCGTTTCCTCTAACCAATCGACTGCATCTCCTTGCGCTATGAAAATACGTAAAGATGCTTCGTACTGTTCTAAATACTCTTCTGCCATATTTAATTCATATTCTGGAATCATATACATTTCAGATTCAAAAACAAATTCCTCGAGCAATGTTTCGACATCCTCAATAAGTTGTTTACCGTATTTCAACAGATTTGGCGATTTATTTATACGTTTACGCTCTTCTTGAGAAGTTACTAGATCATCTCGTAGCTGGTCAAAAAATAGCTCGTGATCATCTTGTAATTTTTCCATCGCATATAGTGTACGTTCTCGCACACCATCAACCATCAAACGCTCCAATAATGTAACAATTGTTGTCGCCTGTACTTTATACGTCATTGCTTTTTGCGCAGCATATTCTAATAAATGACCTTCGTCTAGCACCATCATCGATACTTCAGGCAATAAAGCTAGTTGCCCTTCACGTTCACGAGACTCCTTAGTTGCTAAATGCTCCATCAAAAAATCTTGCGAACAAATGATTAAATCCGTCGATTTACGATAATGTGCACGATGTAATGTTTGACCACATCGATTACGTAGATCACATACCGAGCACTGCATAATCGAGTTATAGTTTACTTTTTGCCAATCTTCATCACTGACAGTTGAATATTCGCTGCGTTCACCATAAGGTTGTATAGCAATCATCGAGCCTTGTGCATATACTCCATCAGGTATAGTAAATGCAATATCATCGATCCATTCATCGGTTTCTACTTTTTCAGCTTCCTCAAAGCGCTTTAAGCATAAATATTGGTCTCGTGACTTTGCTAAGCGGACATCAATTTCAAGACCTAACGTTTTCTGTAATTTATAAATATCGCCGCCCTCTTTTACTAGCTGATCAATTAAGGTTTCATCTGCACAAGCAATAAGGGCTGGTTTACCAGTATAGCGTGCATAGGATACAGCTGGCAGTAAATAGGCAATTGTCTTCCCAGTGCCCACCCCTGCTTCAGCAAAGAGCACATTTTTCTCTTTTAGGGCCTGCTCAATTTGATAGGCCATAAAAATCTGCTCATCACGGCATTCAAAGCCCTTTTCAGGTAATTCATCGTAAAGGACGTCACCCATCCAGTCACCTAATGACTCAAAAAATGAGCGATCCTTTGATAATACAAATGGTAAAGATTTACGCAATTGACGTTCCCCCTCTAACTATCTGGTCCTATTATACGCGACGAAACGGAAGATAAGAAAAAATCTTATCTTCCGTTACCGTTTGTTAATCTCTCTTAGACTTTTGCCCCCAGAATTGGTAATAATTCGTTTCAATAAAGCCATTGAATAATTTACGTTTCTTCGTCGATTGACGACCATACAATTCTTCAAAGTTTTTCATTGAGGACAGCATGTACACAGACCAAGTCGGATAGTCTTTCATGATTTTTCCTAAATCACGAATTACCTGCTCCACGACTTCAATGTCACCAATACGCTCTCCGTATGGTGGATTACCAATCATCACACCATCTGTTAGCTGCGTTGTAAAGTCACGTGCTTGCATTTGCTTGAACGTGATCATATCACCGAAGCCCGCTTCTATTGCATTTTCTTGTGCAATACTTACCATGCGATGATCTATATCAGTCCCGATAATTTCTAGTGGTTGATCATAATTCGCTAAGCTTTCTGCTTCATCTCGCACTGCATCCCAAATTTTCGCCTTCATCCATGGCCAATTCTCTGAAATGAATTCACGGTTATAGCCCGGTGCAATATTTTGTCCAAGCATCGCTGCTTCTAATGTAATTGTGCCAGAACCACAAAATGGATCAACAAACGGTCGATTCGGAGTCCACTTTGAAATTTGGATGAGCGCTGCAGCTAATGTTTCTTTTAACGGTGCTTCGCCCTGTGCTTGACGATAACCACGCTTATGCAAGCCAGCGCCCGATGTATCAATGGTAAGTGTAGCCACATCTTTTAAGATTGAAACTTCAATTTTATAGGTAGCACCGGATTCGTCTAAAAATCCTAAACGCTTATAATGCTGTTTCATGCGCTCTACTATTGCTTTTTTAGTAATTGCCTGACAATCAGGTACACTAAATAATTTGGATTTTACAGACTTCCCCGATACTGGAAAAGCTGCATCAACTGGTAAGTATTTTTCCCAAGGTAGGGCTTTTACACTTTCAAACAACTGCTCAAAAGATTTGGCAGGAAACTGTCCTACAACAATTTTTACACGATCTGCCACACGTAGCCATAAGTTTGTTCGTGCAATTGCCGTTTCGTCACCTTCAAAATACACTTTGCCATTATCAACTGTTGTTTCATAGCCGAGTGCCTTTACCTCTTGTGCCACAATCGACTCTAAACCCATTGCAGCAGTTGCTACTAATTTATAGTTTGCCATACTCTAATTCCTTCCTTGATGCTCAATTTTCCAATACTCCATAAACTGAATGAGTTCGTGAAGCGGTAATGGTTTGCTGTAATAATAGCCTTGGATTATATCACAGTTCATTTTACGTAGTATATCCACTTGTTGTGCCTGTTCTACACCTTCAGCAACAACTTTCATTTTTAGGCGATGCGACATTTGGATAATCGCATCCACTACTGCCTGTTTTTCATCGAGTGAGCCAATATGCTGAATAAAGCTTCGATCTATTTTTAAACAATCTAGTGGGAAGCGAACTAAATAACTAAGAGACGAATAGCCTGTCCCAAAATCATCAATAGAAATTTTAAAGCCCATTTTTTTGAGTCGAACTAGCTTACTAACTGTTTCGTTTGCGCTGTTCATCACAGTACGTTCAGTAACTTCTATTTCAAAATTGTTAGCAGGCGTGTTATAACGCTCTAATATCGTTTGAATGGAGTCTAAAAAGTTTTGCTGCTTAAAGTGAATGCTTGAAATATTGATGGCAACTGGAGTTTTATAGCCACATTGACGCATCTCAATAACTGCCTCACAAGCTTTTTCTATAATTACTTCGCTTAAAGGAATAATTAACCCTGTTTCCTCAGCATAAGGAATAAATTCTGCTGGTGACACAAACCCTAACCTTTCACTATTCCAACGAACAAGTGCCTCTACGCCTTGAATTTGTTCATTTTCCATAGATATTTTAGGTTGGAAATGCAGGTCAAATTCCCGATTTTCAATTGCTCTCCGTAGTTCCGAATCTAATAATAAAACACGCTGAGAGTCAGTCTTCAATTCATCAAAATAAAACGCAAAGCTGTTAAGGCCATTCTTTTTTGAATAGGTCATTGCCTTGTCAGCACAATGAATCAGTTGCTCCGTTGATTCACCGTCTGATGGATACATACTGACACCAATACTCGTAGAAATAAAAATATCCTGCCCATTAATATCCATTGGCTGTTCAATAATCCCAATAATTTGTTCAGCAAAGTTTGCGGCTTCTCTGGCGTTTTTCACGTTTGTTAACGTAATAATAAACTCATCGCCGCCATATCTTGCAATGATATCTTTATTTTTTATCAATGTTTTTATGCGCTTTGCCACTTCTTTTAGAATGGTATCTCCGACTGCATGACCCAATGTTTCATTAATTTGCTTAAATCTATCTAAATCTAAAAAATAGACTGCATGCTGTACTGAATGAGAAATAGTAGAAGTTGATTCTAATAGGCTATCCATTCTTTCTATATAAGCAAATCGATTTGATACATCCGTTAATGAGTCCGTTAATAAACGCTTTTCTAGTTCATTTTCTACTATTTTTCTTTCAGACAAATCTGAGAAAATACCACAGTAATTTGTAATCTCTCCCTCATCATTGGCTACACCGACAATTGATAACCATTCTGGATATACGTCTCCGGTTTTACGACGATTCCATATTTCTCCCTGCCAAATGCCTTCTTGTCGTATCTCTTGCCACATATCTAAATAAAACTGCAATTCATGGACACCTGACTGTAGAACTGCTGGCGTTTTCCCAATCACTTCATCACGCTTATAGCCAGTTACAAATTCAAATGCAGGATTAACCATTTCTATTTTTTTATATTTATCCGTAATCATGATGCCTTCAGATACATTTTCAAAGATTTTCGTTATTAAGGCAGTAGGATATTTTGAAATCGAATTTAGCTTCTCCAGACTATTCCAATTGTTCACTCCGTTCATGTTTCTGCTCCATCCTATCTCTCTATACTACCCTCATTTTTTAGAAAAGCGCATTTACGCCAGCCTACTCGTATGTAGACAAATATGTACATCGTGCGATAACAGTTTTTAGATGTTTTGTTTAGAATCGTAGCGACAGAGGCATGATCAACAGTGTACTGTCTTATTCTCAAACGTATATCGCGCATGTCTAGACATGAATCAATTATGCCTCGGCATAATTGCGTCCGGAATTGGCTTTGTGCTTGCACAAGAACTCCTTTCCGATTCCGTGACATCCGCCGGAGGCTTTAACTTTTTCTTACTGTATTCAAAAGAAAAGCTCTCCACCAAATTGGAGAGCGCTTGTTATTTCATAGATAAGCATCAAAAAATTCCGTAAGCCATGTTTTGTTCCCGAGTACTCAAACAGCTGACGCCTCGTACGACCGGGTAGTAATCATCTATCTACAGAGTGAACTCTGTCCCTCTATCCGTTCAATTCCTTCTAGAGAGTGCCCCTACCATAATTTGGGTTTCTCACTCGTGGGGTTTACCTCGTTCCACCTTGCATGTTTCCAAGCAAGCTACGTCACTGTGGCACTTTCAGGAAGTTTCAACCATATCATTAAGACTTAGGTTTTCCTTCCGCCGTCAGCCTTTACAGCTGCCTTACCTTATTTTTTCAGTAAGCACGAACACTACAGTCATCTCAGAACCGTGTGAGCATGGACTTTCCTCTACGACGTCTAGCGCCGCAGCGATTACCCGAATTTCATGATGTACAAAAGATTATACTAGAGTTTTATGATAAATACAATATAATTAATAAAAATTATTCGTACAACTTACTTCCAAATACATGTTTTTCTAAATTTGAAAGACGTTTTAAAATATCAAAGTTTGTCGTACCAGCTGCTGCTGATGCCACAGGTTGTCTCTTAGGTGTATTATCAATTTCTTCTTTTAACTGTTTATTCTCTTCACGTAGCTGGGCCACCACTTTTTCGAACGTTTCATAGTCTTGAATAATCTCATCAAGAAATGAATCGACTTCTTCTACATTGTAGCCTTTAAAGTTTTTCTTAAATTCCTTTTCAAGGATCATTTTTGACGTTAATTTAATGTCCATTCACATCGCCCTTCCTAACACTACATACACGATTTCATTATAGCATACTTCATCACATTATATCGTCTGAAAACATCAAATGTAAGGCTAAACTTGTCGTTTCTTGCGCTTACCCGGGAAATTATTTCTTATTTCCTAATCTGTGTAACCTCTTTTCCCAAGAAATTTCCCATTTTTGCTTTTGTTCCACTCTCCATTGCTCATTCTTTTTAATTAATTGTATGCCTTCTTGCGTATAATAAAGGGCCTGCTCATAATCTTTCATTTGATGCTCATATATCATGGCTAACTGTTCTAATACATGCAACTTTTTTCGTGGATCAACAAAATGTAGAGAAGCCACAAAAGCATCAATCGCTTCACTAAACTTTTTATTTCTTTTATGCTGTATTGCTAAATAATATTGAGCATTTCCTGCTTCAAGTGCATCAAATTGGGCCGTAACCTTTTCTAAAACCTTTACGCTCTGTGAACTCTCTTTTAAATCAGCATACCATTTCCCAATATTCGTGAACGTTTTTGCAGATTCTTCGCTTGTCTCTTCAAATAGCAAGTTTGTAGAATGGACATAAAGCGTTATAAGGGATAGTAAATCCCATTCATTATGAAGAAGAACTTTCATAAGTGCATCTGGAACACCGCTTTTAATTGCATCTAAATAAATAATCGGTGCAAGATAGCCAGGTATATCTCCGATGCGAAAAAAACCAAGCTTCTCTTCTTCCACAGATTTTAATTTCATTCTTTCCATATCATTTTTCCATAAACGCTTTGAACTATGCAACAAATCGATTTGCCGTTGAGTACGGAGTTTAGGTAATTCTTTTTGGTTGAGTGTCCAACGTGTTTCAAGTTGCGGCCAGTCAAAGCTTTTTCCATTGTAGGTAATAACCGTCGCTGTTTTTTGCCAAAGCTTTGATTCAAAAAGTAACGCTGCCTCATGAGCAGGATCGGCTAAAATATATTGAGTTAAAATAAAGCTTTCATCTTCCTCTGATACTTCTAAAAAACCGAGAAGAAAAATTTGTGTACCTACACCCTTCAAGCCAGTAGTCTCCGTATCAAAAAATAGTACCTTTTCTTGCATTTCTAGCGCATATGGATGTTCAAACCTTGCCTCTTGCCATTTTACTAATGCCTCAAAAAATGACTGCAACTTATAATGACCATGCTGAAAACTAAACGGATAACGCACTTGTCGTTTAAAAACAATACCGAAATCATTTTCTACAACTGTCAGGCCCGCCTTTTCCCACTGCTCAGTATAGCTTGGAGCAACAGGTTTTTGATAAGCAGGTTTATCCTCTTTTTTTATAGTTGTTGTCGTTTTTTTACCGAGCATTTTTTTCATTTGTAAAATTTTATTTTCGTAAGACATTTACTTCACTCATTTTCTGCATATTAATTATGCCTCGGCATAATTGCGTCTGGAATCAGCTTTGTGCTTGCACAAAGAACTCCTTTCTGATTCCATGACATCCGCCGGAGGCTTTAACTTCTTTCAGCAGGTGTTTGGACACCCGTTGAAAAGTAGCTTACATCCGCATTCATCTCATCACCTATAGAGGTGGGAGACTTCTGCTGAAAGAAGTTAAAATTGCTAAAACTTATAGTACTTTTTTCTTCACTACTGTAATCATAACGCATCTTTTAGTTTCTGCACAAAGAGAAGGTAAAAGTAGTAAGGCTAGTCAAGTGTTCTTGTCACTTTGCTTTCGTTTCAGAGCAGCTTTCCGCGGGTAAATTTAAATGGATAAAGTTAATCAACACACCAGATAAAATAATTGAACAAATCTTTTTCGGATAATTTTTCGAAGGAATTGAGCATAGATTCTTCATCACAAATAGTACAGACATAACTCTTAATTTTTAGAGTATGAAAACAATCCTCAACTTGTAAAGTATCACATCAGGTGTGTTTAGTAACCATTTTTATCCATTCAAATTAATTAGAAGGCTCTGATTTCCGCTACGGGCGAGCGTCGAGCCGCTTCCTCCGCTATGTTGCCACTTGTTTTCAGGCAGATAAAACAGTATTGCTGTCGCTTCGCTTTCGCATGTAAAACATTCGCTCAGCGCAAGGTCCCGCTTTTCCCGTGGGAAGCTTTGCTCTGCGACGAAAGCGAAGCGACTACGGTACAGTTAGGATGTATTATAATACAATGAATAATTATAGAATGGAATACAGTGGAGTTGTCTCTAATGCTGTTCACGAAATTGGACACTCGTTAAAATTAGTACACCCGGGTCAGGGAACACAAAGTAAAACGTCAGTCCCTTCTGGTAAAAAGGCTGTTAGTATCGGTCCACAATCATGATAAGAAAGAATTAATTAAGAAATGGGGAAATTAAGGAGGTTTTAGTATGTTGAACACTTCTTCGAAACGTATCATCACACTGACAGTTGTTATAATCATAATCTTTTTATCTTTGTTATTATTAATGAATAAGAAAAAAACGATTCCAGAGGTTCAGGTAGACGCAAATGAAATTACATTTGAAACTCCTGAAGAACTGGATGCTGCGGCAGATCTCATTATTATCGCATCTCCATCTAAAGAGTTTATGGACCGTGAACACAAGGTAACATTCTTTGATGACGGTACGATTCAAGACTATTATACTTTAACAGAAGTCCAAGTTGATAAAGTTATTAAAGCACCTAACAACTTTCATCTTTCAAAAAATAATGCTATCAGTATTATTGAACCCGTTGAAATTGTAGAGCGAAATACAGGGAAGAGAAAGTTAGTCACCAATCGTTATAAGGAGCTCAAGGAAAAAAGTTCTTACATTTTGTTTTTAAAACAAAACTCAATGGGACAGTACGCATTAATTAATAATAATTTAGGTAAATTTAACTTAGATAATAAAGATCCTTTAGATATTGGAGAGAAAAAATCATCACAGGCTAAGAAGTTTAAAAATGATGTTCTCCAAAAATATTCTATCGACTAAATAAAATCAATTATGCCACGGCATAATTGATTTTAAGACTCGTTATATGTGCCTTCTATAAGATCCATTCCACACGAAAACTAATATTTGCAATAAAACTATGTGAATATAATCCATTTAGTAGTATAATAATTCCATATTTTAAATTAGGAGGATATTCATGAAAAAATTAGTTTTATTTATTACAATGTTGTCTTTGTTTATGGTCACATCATTAACGGCTGATGCACACCCAGGTCGTCTTGATAGTAATGGTGGTCATAACTGTTCTGAAAAGTCTAAAGCAAAAGGTCTTTGCTCAGGTTATCATTATCATAATAAAGGCAACGAGGCAGCACCTTCTACTAATACAAATCACAAAACACCAACATATCAAAGTACACCAGAACCAGTGCTTACAACTGTAGATGTATATATCAATAATGTTAAGCAATCCTACAACCCAAGTGCTTATATTAAAAACGGAACAACTTTAGTTCCTATGAAAGCTATTTTTGTATCACTTGGTGCAACTGTTACTTATGACAATGCAACAAAAAAAGTGACTGCATACAAAGGTAATAAAAAAATTGTCATTGGCGTTGGAAATAAAAAAGCTTACGTTAATTCAAACGGCGTTACAACTACAATTAATTTAAATCATGCAGCTGAAATTTATAAAGGAACAACTATGGTACCTTTACGTTTTGTAAGCGAAGCACTAGGTGCAGGTATTACCTTTGATAACGCTGTATATATTACAACAAAATAATTAGTTTGAACTGTATGGGGCAGCATCATTTTTTATTTGGTGCTGCTTTTGTCATCTGATTTTTTATAAACCTTTCCTATAAGCGTTATCCTACAGTTGCGTTAAAGCAACTTACAGGTAATAACCGAAAAATGATTTATAAACTAATCCAAGAAGAGGGCTTAAAGGAATAGTGTTAAACTTTTTCCTTCAAGCCCTCTTTGTACTCTAATTTAAAATTCTAAGAAGCTCTACTACTTTTTTCTTCGCCTGTTGCAAACTATCTTGAGCTCCTATACATGATGGACAGCCTGATTTACAAGGACAGCCAGCCACATGCCAGCGTCTTAGTCAACAAATCTTCCCATAAATCGAATACCTTTTCACTTAACCCGATACCACCAGGATATTTATCATAAACAAAAAACGTTGGCAATTCATTATGTGTCGCCTTTACTTGTGGAACAACCGCTACATCACTACTGTACTGTCNCATAAGCAACTCCGGCCATGGCATCTGTAAGCTCCGCCTCCGACCACTGAGTCGTATTATCGAAGGATAACCACGATGAGCTTGTATGCATTTCATCTGGTGGTAGATGAATAGGGCCCGAACCGATATTATCGTGTGTGCCAAAGCGTATTTTATTTAACTTCAGTAAAACACCATAAAAATATAACTAAGACCCCAACGTTGAAGATCACTAGATTTACAACAAAGGGCAACAAATATTAGCTCGTGTATATAGTATATACGTATTAGGCGGATTAGGCATATATTATATATGTTATATACACCTATATTATATAAATACACTCAATAGATATTATTTGTTTACTTATATAAGAGAATCCTTTGACCTCAAGGGTTTAGTATACATAGAAACGGCAACAAAGTCTGTTTACTCTCGTTGCCTTTGTTTACCCACTTTAGTACTTTAAAGCACTAACATTTGTTGCCTTTTCGAAGTTTGTTGCCCCTAATTTCCAAAGTTTGTTTACCCTAACATCTGTAAAAGGTGGTATAGTTTAAGCATGTAAATACTGATGTGAAAGGTGGCAGTTCAATGCAGGCAATTGAACAAATTAATGAATGTTTAAAACCTGCAGGGAAATCCGTTCTTTCATTTGTGGAAGAAGATATTGAATTTCTTGCTAACTATATAGAGGATAATGAGACTATATTATCTGCAACTACAGGATCAAAGAAATTAACGTATTTTTTATACTTAATCACTTCAGAAAGATTACTCACCCTAAATAAAGATAAAAAAGATAAAACTTTAGTTTCCTATGAATTGAATGATATCCGTAATCTAATTGTTAGTAGAAAAATTTTAGCTGTAGAAATCGATTTCATTTATAAAGAATCAGATATTAAGCTGAAATTAAATAATGATAAAGCAGCTATGCCTTTTGCGGATGAGTTGGAAAATATATTCGGCATCCCTGAAAAAGTAACCCCTCAAAAGAAAGTAAAAGGGCCAAAAGCTATTAAGCTAAACTTGACTATCTTGAATGGTAAAGAACAGCTAAATGACCATGGTTATAATTACGTTTTGAAGCAAACTGAACATGGTTATGTAGATATTTCGGTAGATTATAAAGATCCTGAAACATTTCAAATAATTAAATGGGAACGTGTTGAAAACATTCAAAAGAGTGCGTTTGACATTGCTGGATGGTCATTAATCGGAAGTACATTCGGTAATGCAGAAACTATTGCCGGTGCAATGGGAGCTAATATAGGAAAAGATAAATCTGTAGCAACGCTTTTCCTAAAGCGTGAAAACGGGGATAAAGTTCCATTAGTTATTAAATGTGACAAGAAGGATCTTGAGAAGCTTTCGCTATTAATCGTTACTGAAGAAGGTGAGGTTTCGCAAACAGTTGAGACCAGCCTTAACACATCTACAATTCCTACTGATGAGTTAGTCAAGTTAAAAGAACTTCTTGATGCGGGAATCTTAACTCAAGATGAATTTGATACAAAAAAGAAACAGTTATTAGGGATATAAAATGTAAAACCACTATTGATTGAGTAGTTTTTTACACCTTGCTTACTAATTACGACCTGACTTAATGAAGATGTTTACATTCAATCTTTTCAGCTCGTAGCTGTTTCTCTCTCAAATCGGTTAAAAGATTCTCTAGCTCTGGCTGCAGCACATCACCTCCTACTGAACGTTGTCCGTATGGTGAATCAAGCGTTAGAAACCATAAATCTTTAACGTATTGTTGAGCATCATCGTAAGCAAGTCGAAGGGCTTCGAAAGGAACGCAAACCAAAGCATCAGAAGCGTGATTTTCTCGCCAACCTTGACCGCTAGACCGCTATGATATGAATGATCCATCGTTTGATAGAATGCCTCCTTTTCGCGTTATTCGTGAAGCTGGAGAAATTCTTGTTATCGACATTTTCACCTTGATTGAGAAATTGGAGAAGGGCGAATTGTAAGCCCTTTTCCACCATAAAATCCAAATACCCGAAATTTTTCGTAATGCGGGGCCCTCCATGCGTACATCCGAATAGGAATTCCTTCTTTCATGTCGAATAAATATGAAAACGGAATATAACTGGCAGGAAACGAAAAAGGAAACCATAACGAAACGGCGATCAGCTCGGGGAGTTTATTAGGAGAGTTATTGATGGAATATTTATTTGTATTGTTCGTAGGATTAGTGGCAGGCGCTATCAGCGGCGTTATAGGAACGGGCTCATCCATCATGTTATTGCCCGTTCTCGTTTTTACATTTGGACCAAAGCAAGCTATACCGATCATGGCGGTAGCTGCCATCATAGCGAACATTTCAAGAGTTTTTGCCTGGTGGCGCGAAGTGGACTGGCGGGCTTTTGCCGCTTACTCGCTTACGGGCGTGCCCGCCGCCGCAATGGGCGCCAGAACTTTGTGGGCGCTGCCGGCACATATTGTCGATATCGGGCTCGGTGTTTTTTTTCTGGCCGTTATTCCCTTAAGGCGCTGGCTTGAAGCAAAAAATTTGCGTATTCGCCTATGGCAGCTTTCCATCGCCGGAGGGATCGTCGGATTTTTGACCGGCATCGTTCTCTCGACCGGCCCCCTCAGCGTGCCGGCATTTACGTCTTACGGATTAATGAAAGGGGCCTTTCTTTCTACGGAAGCCCTCAGCTCATTTGCGCTTTATGTCAGCAAAGCCTTGACGTTCCATGAAGTCGGAGCGCTTCCGACAGAGGTCATTTTACAAGGCGTGATTGTAGGTGCCTCGCTCATGCTGGGCACGATTATTGCCAAGAGTGTTGTGCAGCGAATGAGCATTGTCTCGTTCCGATATGTGCTGGATGTTCTCCTGCTGTGTTCCGGTCTTTCTATGCTGTGGACAGCATTCCATTAGCTTTGAATTAGTGAAATTGTAAACAATCAACGTAGTACCATTAACCATGAACATCTAGCAGTAATATGCAAAGCCCTAGAAATTACTGACATGAATGAAATATTCGAGATTAAGTAACAGATAACTAGTAAAATGATTTATAAACTAATCAAAGAAGAGGGCTTGAAGGAATAGTGTTAGACTTTTTCCTCTCAGCCCACTTTTTATCTCTAATTTAAAATTCTAAGTAGCTCTACTACTTTTTTCTTCGCCTGTTGCAAACTATCTTGAGCTCCTATACATGATGGACAGCCTGATTCACAAGGACAGCCAGCCACATGCTCCTGTGTCTTAGTCAACAAATCTTCCCATAAATCGAATACCTTTTCACTTAATCCGATACCACCAGGATATTTATCATAAACAAAAAACGTTGGCAATTCATTATGTGTCGCCTTTACTTGTGGAACAACCGTCACTACTGTCACATTGAATGAATATTGGAATAAAAGCGTTCATCGCATAAGCAACTCCAGCCATGGCATCTGTAAGCTCCGCCTCCGACCACTGAGTCGTATTATCGAAAGATAACCACGATGAGCTTGTATGCATTTCATCTGGTGGTAGATGAATAGGGCCCGAACCGATATTATCGTGTGTGCCAAAGCGTATTTTTTTAAATATCGTAGCCTGTGCGACTAAGCCAACATCACCGAAGCTAATAATGCCACCATTGTAATCTCTACTCCGGTCTTCCTCTAACACTTTCATCTCAACTGCTAAATTCGCGTCCGTATAGTAATCGACATCTACTTCTCGTACAAATGCTTTCTTTTCTTCCCAATCAAGCTTTTCTACTTGAAATTGAATGCCTTGATGCAAATAAATAGCCTCTTCATGTAGCAATGTCATCGCACTATGGCGATCCATTTCACCAATTACCTTTGTTTGTGCAGGGATAGTCATATCTATTATTACAACATTTTCTTGCGAAGCAGAACGAAGACTAATATCATGTGCAGGAAAACGGTCACTCATCCAATGCCACTTCTCACTCGTTTTAAAAACAACGCCTTCCTCCGCTAAATATTCAAGCAGTTCCTGAATCTCATATTCACCATACGTATCATGCGTGGAAAATGGGAGCTCAAACGCTGCACATTTCAAATGATCCATTAAAATTAACATATTTTCAGGATAAATACGCGCTTCTTCAGGTGCACTGCCAAGTAAAAAAAGCGGATGGTTCACCACGTACTGGTCAAGTGCTGATGATTGCGCTACATAAATGATTAGCGCCTCGTCCTGACGACGCCCAGCGCGACCCGCTTGCTGCCAGGCACTTGCAATATTTCCAGGGTAACCTGTCATGATACATGCTTGTAATTGGCCAATATCGACGCCTAATTCAAGCGCATTTGTACTAACAACTGTTTGTATAGTACCGTCACGAAGCCCTCGTTCAATAACACGTCGCTCAGAAGGCAGATAACCTCCACGATAACCGCGCACCGATTCGTCAAGAAGCTTATTGCGTGTAAGCTCCTTTAAATACGTCACAATCATCTCTACACGTACACGACTTTTAGCAAAAATAATAGTTTGAATACCTGCTATATATAATCTTTTGGCGAGGTCACTCACCTCCAAAACAGCACTTCGACGCACGCCAAATGTTTTGTGGACGATGGGTGGATTATAAAAAAGAAATGTCTTTTTCCCAACTGGCGCTCCGGATTCAGCTATTAAAGCATGACTGTCATTCGTTAGAGCTTCTGCTAGCTCTTTGGGATTTTTAATGGTTGCAGATGTACAAATGAAAACCGGCTTACTGCCATAAAATTCACAGATTCGCTTTAACCTTCGAATAACATGCGCAACATGTGAACCAAACACACCTTTATATGTATGTAACTCATCAATGACGATATACTGCAAATTTTCAAATAGTGAAACCCATTTCGTATGATGTGGCAAAATCCCTGAATGAAGCATATCAGGGTTTGTCATCACGATATGCCCTGCCTTACGAACTTTTTGGCGAATGCCAGGCGCTGTATCCCCATCATACGTATAGCTTAAAATCTCCTCACCACTTTGTTCAATTAATTCATTTAAATCATTTTTTTGATCCTGTGCTAAAGCTTTCGTTGGAAATAAATAAATAGCACGCGCATTTTTATCTTCTAATATTTTTTGAAGTACCGGTAAATGATAGCAATACGATTTACCAGACGCTGTTGGTGTAACAGCAGTAAAGGATGCGCCATTCATGGCCAAATCAAATGCCTGACGTTGATGGGTATACAGTTGTTCTATTCCTCTTGTTTGCAGAGCCTTTACAAGTGAAGGATGCAAATTTTCCGGAAAAGGTGCATATTTAGCCTCACGCCCGTCAAGCGTTTGCCAGTGTAAAATGTGTTCCTTCAATTCCTCGTCATATCTCCACTCGTTTAACAGTTCACTAATGGTCCTTTTTTTCGATAACATCCGTTTGTACCTCCTTCACTAACCGCTCAAAAATATTTAATGTATAGGAGGTAGAATGAATTGCATCTAGAAAACGCTTTTTACTTGTTTCCTTATAAAAGGATTGCACAACAAATTGCTCCATCGATTCCACCACTGAAGCAATTTGTTGTGTATGCATATATTTTGGTCGATTTTTTCGAATCCACATATTCGCCTCTTGCTGCCATTCCTTTAAAAGCTGGTGAATGTCATCAGCATATGGCTTAACCTCCGCAAAAAAGTCTGGAGTACGATCCTCCTCGCGCATTTGCCAGAAGCGTGAAACACATTTTTCACATTCATCTATTAATATGGACGTTTGCTGTATTAATAACAATTCCGCACCTCATCTCATTCATTAAGGCTCATCACCATAACGTGAGGTTGATTTCCATTCCAACTGGACGCTTGGGGCAACTGGAGGTTGGTCACGAAGGCGTTATCACAGGTCGTGATGCTTTTAGCCTTCGTTCCTCTACTTTGACGCTGATCTCCAAGAAGTCGCCCAGTCGTAACGAAAATCAACCTATATACATGGCAAACATTTTCATAAATGTCTTCCCAACTTTTGGTGATGATCCTTAAAATATTATCGTAATTAGCTGACAATTTCTTTTACCTCTAAAAAAGAAGCTCGAATTTCAACTGTTGGTTCCATCCACGAAGATTCATCTATATGAGCATAAACGCATAGTATCATTTTAAGTTAATTTTCCGAAACAGCTATTTTAAAATTCGTGCCACCCAAAAATCGTCTGCTAAATTATTTATGCTATATGAGCAAATATACTTCAAATGATTTGTAAATGCCTTCATTCATCTCAAGGCACACCCTTCATCGTGGTAAATAATGTATGAAAAATACTCATATTGAGTTATTTATATTGCATATGAGATAAGTGTACCAAAGTCTATCATTTTTCACTACTTATAGGCGAACAAGCATTCTTTACTTGCCAGTTCTTTTCTGCTAAGCTTACTTTCTGGCTAACAGATTTGAGCTGCATAAAAAAGTGCATGCTCTGTGCATTGTTTTCCAACGACACTCTCGTTAAAAGTAATTGATTGACCAGATCCAACTGCGCAACTAACTGTTTTAACTTGTTCAAAATAACGCCTCCTTTTGCTTTACTTATGTATTCTTCGCATGTATAAAATCACCTTCATGCATGACAAAATAAGCGTAAGTTAGCTGAAAGAAGAAGTATTTCGATAAAATTTAATTGAACTATTCTATTAAGCACATTGTCTTCAAAATCGTCTATCAAGTAAAGGCGCTCATGTAGAGAACAGTTTCTCCATAAAATGCAGCTGGAAATTTTATCGGTTTTTTTGACGATTCGAATGTTAGAACTAGTTGTATTACATGATATTTTTCGACTTTCAGAGGCGAAAATTGCCCAATAATCGGTTATTTTTTCAGTAATTTTAACCAGTAGTAATCTAGCAATAATCATACTATTGATGGAAGTGGAGAACTGCTACTGAATCGTGGTAAACTATTGTATAATAGCAGTATTATAGAGGGTGAACTAAGTGACAATTCGTTATCCGAACGGGAAATTGTATTCCCCTAATCCAACTGTTCAAAAAACAGCAAAAAAGGGAAAGGACAAGGATTTTTCTTTTAGTAATCGAGGGAAAACACTAGAAGATGAAATTAATGAAGCAAATGACTATTATGTAAAAAGACGACTTGCTATCATTCATAAGAAACCTGTTCCCGTGCAAATCGTCAAAGTAGAGTACCCATCACGAAGCGCTGCAGTTATTCGTGAGGCTTATTTCCGAACGCCTTCGACAACAGATTACAATGGTGTTTGGAACGGGCATTATATTGATTTTGATGCAAAGGAAACTGCTTCAAAGACCAGTTTTCCCCTAAAGAATATTCACTTACATCAAATGACACATATGCAGCAAGTGACGGAACAAAATGGTGTGGCTTTTATTATCGTTCGTTTCTCAGCTTTTGAACGATATTTTATTGTGCCATACGATGTTTTACAAAAGGCCTGGCTAGCGATGGAAAACGGTGATCGTAAATCGATACCCTTTTCAACAATTGAAAAGGAAGCTTTTGAAATTCCCACAAGCTATTATCCGCGTATCGATTATTTACCTATTATCCAACAGCTCATTATAGCAAAAAGCCATGGTTCTGAAAGTGAGGAGATAGTAGAATGACTGAACGTCGTCCAACTCGCGGTGAGCATCAAAAGGCTCTCGCTCAAAAAAATAAAAAAAGCGCTCCGAAACCATCGAAGAAAAAATGGTTCAAGCGCATTACTCTAACACTTGTAGCAATTGTAGCTGCATGTTTTATTGGAGGTGCTGGGTTATTCGCTTATTATGCAAGTACCGCACCTGAACTAGATGAAGACTTACTGAAAGATCCCGTTTCTTCTGAGTTCTATGATATAAATGGTGATCGATTTGCAACAATTGGTGCAGAAAACCGTAAATATATAAAATATGAAGACATACCTGAGGATATGATTAACGCAATCCTTGCAACAGAAGATGTGCGCTTTTTCAAGCACCATGGTATGGATTTTTATCGTCTTGGTGGGGCAGTACTTGCTAACCTCCGTGATGGCTTCGGGGCACAAGGAGCCTCTACATTAACACAGCAAGTTGTTAAAAACTCATTTTTACAAAACGAGAAAAAATTAAAACGTAAGGCACAAGAAGCTTGGCTAGCCTTCCAATTAGAACGTAAATATTCAAAAGAAGAAATTTTTGAAATGTACTTTAACAAAATGCTAATGTCAGGTCGTGTTTATGGCTTCGGAACAGCAGCCCAATATTTCTACGGGAAAGAACTAAAAGATTTAGATTTAGCTGAAGAAGCATTACTTGCAGGTTTAGTCCAACGTCCAAATGCTTACAATCCATTAAAAAATCCTGAACTTGCAGAAAAACGTCGTAATACCGTTCTAGGATTAATGTATCAACACGGTAAAATTACAAAAGCTGAGATGGAGGAAGCAAAGAAAGTAGACGTTCAAGTTGGTCTAGCTGACGATGCGACACGTCAAAAATTTGCTGGCTCTAAATACGATGCCTTCCTTGATGTCGTTATTAATGAGCTAGAGGATAACGGTGATGGTACTGCAATGGCAGAAGGTATTAAAGTCTATACAACACTTGATCCGAAAGCACAACAAATTGTCGAAAACATTATGAATGATGACAGTAACTTCCCAACAGAAAACATTCAATCAGGTGCGGCTGTCATTGATACGAAAACTGGTCAAATTCAAGCAATCGGTGGCGGACGCAATTACGGGGCTGAACGCGGTTGGAGCTATGCATATGACTTACATCATCAACCAGGTTCAACAATGAAACCATTAATAGATTATGGACCGGCAATCGAAAATTTAAAATGGTCAACAGGTCAAACACTTGTGGATGAACCTATGACATACACAAATTCGAAGCAAAACATCACGAATTGGGATAATAAATATATGGGTGCTATAACAGCACGTAAAGCTTTATATGCTTCACGTAACGTTCCAGCTGTTAAAGCATTACAAGAAGTTGGTATTGATAAAGCTAAAGAATTTATTGGTCGTTTAGGTATTAATGCTAAAAATATTTATGAATCTGATGCGATCGGTGGTGGGGATATTACGATGTCTCCTACGCAAATGGCTGCTTCTTTTGCAGCATTTGGAAATAATGGTGTTTACACTGATCCTTATTCAATTACAAAAATCGTTTACCGTGACGGTAAAACAACAAAAGACTACACACCAGAGTCTAATGTAGCAATGAGCGATTATACAGCTTATATGGTAACAGATATGTTACGTGATGTTGTCGGCAATAAGCCGGATGCATCAGGTACTTACGCCAATGTACCTGGATTAGATATCGCAGGCAAAACAGGTACAACGAACTACGCAGCTGCTGATTTTAGCAAGCATAATTTACCGGATACAAGTGTACCAGATTCATGGTTTGCTGGGTACACAACAAACTATTCAATCGCTATTTGGAGTGGTTATGAAAAACATTTTGATCCAATTACTACTTGGGATGAGCGTCGTTTACCACAATATTTATTTAAAGAAATTATGGAAGAGATTTCGGCGAACGTTGAAACACCACGCTTCAAAAAACCAAGTTCAGTAGTGGAAGCTACAATTGAAGTAGGATCGAAGCCACTTAAATTAGCAAGTAACTTTACTCCAAGTGAGAAACGTCAAACAGAGCTATTTGTACGTGGGACAGAGCCTAAAGAAGTTTCAAATGAATACGCAATGCCAGAACTTTCTACACCTTACAATGTAAGTGCAAGCCTTGACCTAGAAGGTGAATCTATCAATATTTCATGGGAGCATGATGCAATGCTTGATCCGGAAACAGATGAACCGTTACCAACAACCTTTGAGGTATCCGCTAAACGAGAAGGTGGAGAGACTATTCCACTCGGTAAAACGGAAAGTAAAGGTTTAACAGTTAGCAACACACTCGAAGATGGCAATTACACGATTTCTGTCGTAGCCGTTGTAGATGGTACACGCAGTAAACCAGGTACAACCTCCTTCCAGGTAACAGGTATAGCTGATGAAGATTTAGAGCCAGATACTCCAGATGAACCTGATATTGAGGAACCAACAGCACCTGATGAAGATGATAATAACGAGAATAACGGTAATCACAACGGCAACGGAAATGAAAACAATGGCAATAATAACAATAACAACAATGGAAATGGCAACAATAACGGGAATGAGAACAACGGCAATACGGAAAATAACGGTAACCCTCCCGGAAACAATGGCAACAACAATGGTAGTCAGCCACCAACAACACCAACTGAACCCGTAGTACCACCGACTGGGGACGGCGAGAATACTGAATAAAAAAAGCAGAGTAGCGTAACGCTACTCTGCTTTTTTATCTCTTTCAGTTTGCTGGGTCTATCCGTCTACCTTAGCTTTTTGCAGCCTGCAAGCGTAGCCGTGCTGCTCGCTTTTTTGTTTCCTTAAATAATTCATCAAGCTGACGATAACAAGCATATTGGCTAGGCTTTGCTTTTATAAAGGTCAATCGTTCGACACCATTAATGGGCAATACTTCATCGCCTGCTTCTTGCACTAAACGTTCAAACAAGAAAATTGCCTCTTCCATTAATCCTTTTGCTTCTCCATTCCTTGCATCATGAGCTGCATGAATGTTAGCTTCTAGTACTGTCCACTCTTCAAACCAAGCATCAATTTTATCCTTCGCGATTGCTTCTACATTCATGCTTCCTTCACCAGCCCTTTTTTCAAACGCTTCTGTCCTTCTCTACAATCATTCAGTAAAGGGCATGTGTGACAGCTAGGATTTTGAGCTTTACAATGATAACGACCGAAGAAAATTAGTTGATGATGTGTTTTCGACCACTTGTCCATCGGTGTTTTTTTCATAATCGTTTCTTCAACTTCTAGCACTGAATCTTTCCAGCGACAAAGCCCTAATCGTTTAGACACGCGTTCTACATGTGTATCCACTGCAAGCGCAGGAATATTGAAAGCTACAGACAGCACAACGTTAGCGGTTTTACGACCAACACCAGGCAGTGTGACTAGTGCTTCTCGACTTGCTGGTATTTCGCCGTTGTATTCTTCCAGCAGTCGCTGACATAGCGCTTGAATATTCTTCGCTTTATTTCGATACAAGCCGATGGAGCGAATGTCCTGTTGCAGCTCCTCTAATGATACAGCTAAATAATCTTCTGGCTTTTTATACTTTTGAAACAATGTTTTCGTTACCTTATTTACAAGTACATCCGTACACTGTGCTGATAATAACGTCGCAATAGTTAGCTCAAACGGATTGTCATGCACTAGCTCACAATGTGCATCAGGAAACATACGATCCATTTCCGCTAGACAATGCTCCCATTGTTTTTTTGTTAACATACCGGAAGCCCCCTATTCTCTTTCTTCTAACCAATTATAAAATGGTACTTTATTTGTCGACTGCGTCTCTTGTTGCATTGTACGGACTGGCGGTCTGTTAAAAGTTTGTTTTTCACGGAACTTCTCACTTTGTTTTTGTGCAGCCTGTGGTGTCGTTATATTTTTCTTTTTCCACTCCAGCAATATTCGATCAATATAACGAATACTCAGCTTGCCAGCAAACACAGCCTCCTTCAGCGCTTCCTTAATAAGCGCTGGACTGTGCTTATCCTCATCTAACCAAGAACCGATTTTTTCTAGCTCTAAAGGAGATAAAAGACGTCCCATTTCCTCTTCAAATAATCGGAATATCTCACCCTCTTCTTGTCGAACTGCTGCTGCTGATTTTTGATGCTCCTTCATTTCAATAATCTGCATAATACGCTCCCAAAGTGGGTATACCGAATATTTTTCATATAGCTTGCCACTTGTATCGACGTCGCTAGTAATTTCAAGGAAGCCTTTTTGCATTAATCGCTGTAGACGTGAAGTAATGTCATTGTCAGGCATTGTGAGACGATTCTTCAGATCATTAGGTGTTGGAAAATCATTGCCCTCCATATGGAACGCCAGTAAATGCATGACAATCAGCGCCTCTTCATCCTCTATATTTAACTCCTTATAAAACTGAAAAAATAGCTGAGGAATTTGAATCATTCTCTGCTCAGTCCATGTACGGAGTCGATTATTATTTGTGCTCATATTATACTTGACTCCTTTTTCCATCGTAAGTAGAAAAGCCGCGTAGACATATCACTACGCGACTTTTAAATTGATCCCACATGGCAGTATGATTCCCATCTCAAAATTTGCAAAAGCAAAGAAGTTAGGTGGGAGAATAACTGCCCGTAAAAGCCCGATTGGTGAAGACTAATAATCAGCGGGATGAAGAATTAAAGTATCTCTTTATAAAGCCAAACTAGTTGTTGCTTATGGATATAAGCGGTTTAGCAAACGTGGGAATGGAATCGTTTCACGGATATGCTCAGTACCTGAAATCCATGCTACCGTACGTTCCAATCCTAGCCCGAAGCCTGAGTGCGGTACAGAGCCATGTTGACGAAGCTCTAAGTACCATGCATAAGCATCTAATGGTAAATTATGCTCTCCAAGACGTGATTTTAATAAATCGTAGTCATAGATACGCTCTGAACCACCGATAATTTCACCATAGCCTTCTGGTGCGATTAGGTCTGCACATAATACGACGTCATCGCGATCAGGATGCGGTTGCATATAGAATGGTTTGATACCTACTGGGTAGCATGTAATGAATACAGGCTTGTCAAATGAATTGGCAATTGCTGTTTCATGTGGTGCCCCAAAATCATCACCCCATTCAATATCGTCAAATCCTTGTTCGTGTAATAGTTTAATGGCATCGTCATAAGAAATACGAGGGAATGGCGCTTTAATATTTTCAAGCTTAGATGTATCACGGCCAAGACGCTCTAAATCTAATTTGCAATTTGCCAGAACTGATTGCACGATATGCTCCACGTATTGTTCTTGCATTTCTAGGTTTTCTTCAAATTCAACAAACGCCATTTCCAGCTCAATCATCCAAAACTCGATTAAGTGACGGCGTGTTTTAGATTTTTCAGCACGGAATGTTGGACCGAATGAGAACACTTTACCTAAAGCCATCGCAGCCGCTTCCAAGTAAAGCTGACCAGATTGAGATAGGTATGCATCTTCATCAAAATATTTTGTATTGAATAGCTCAGAAGTACCTTCAGGAGCTGAACCAGTTAAAATTGGCGGGTCCATTTTTGTAAAGCCACTGTTATTAAGAAACTCATAAGTTGCGCGAATAATTTCGTTACGAATTTTCATGATAGCATGTTGCTTACGAGAGCGTAGCCATAAATGACGGTTATCCATTAAAAACTCAGGGCCATGTTCTTTTGGCGTAATAGGGAAATCAGTTGCAGCATGAAGCACTTCAATACCAGTTACAACAAGCTCACAACCAAAGCTTGAACGCTCATCTGCTTTAACCTCACCTGTAATGTACATGGAAGTTTCTTGCGTCATACCTTTTGCAATTGCAAAAATTTCTTCGCCTACTTCTTCTTTTACAACAACGCCCTGTACAAAGCCAGAACCATCACGTAGTTGTAAAAAGGCAATTTTACCACTTGATCGTTTGTTAGATAACCAAGCACCTAGCTTGATTGTTTCGCCGACATGTTTTGGCATATCTTGAATCATAATTTTTTTCATAGAAATCCTCCAAAGTTGGTTAAAAGGATTAGTCTTGCCATTTTGATTTTACAAATGTATCAATTCGACGGACTGCCTCTTCTAATAATTCTAAAGATGTAGCATAAGATAATCGCATTGTAGTTGGTGCACCAAAGCCAGAGCCTGGGATCACTGCTACGTTTGCTTCTGTTAAAATATCCGCAGCGAATGCATCCACTGAATCATAACCAGTATGAGCCATAGCTTCTGCTACATCTGGTAATAAGTAGAATGCACCCTGAGGTTTTAATACGTTGAAGCCAGGAATTGCACTTAGCTGTGGATAGATTTTTTCAAGACGAGATTCGAATGCTTGACGCATTTCTTCTACAGCGTCTTGAGGACCATTATACGCTTCCACTGTAGCATATTGTGCAGTTGTTGTTGCGTTTGATGTAGAGTGTGATGCAAGGTCAGTCATTGGTTTAATAATGTCCGCATCTCCTGCAGCATACCCGATACGCCAGCCTGTCATAGAGTGAGATTTGGCAACACCATTTACAACAATTGTACGTGCTTTCACTGCATCAGAAACTTCAGCAATTGAAAAATGCTCAATACCATTGTATACAAGCTTCTCATAAATTTCATCTGACACGATTAAAATATCTTTTTCTTCTGCAACTGCTGCTAGTTCTGCTAGCTCCTCGCGAGAATAAATCATACCTGATGGGTTGCTAGGAGAGTTAATAATAACTGCTTTTGTTTTATCTGTCACAGCAGCTCTTAATTGATCTGCAGTAATTTTATAGCCTTGCTCACGTGTACCTTCAACATGAACAGGGACACCGCCTGCTAATTTTACTTGCTCTGGATAAGAAACCCAATAAGGAATTGGGATAATAACTTCATCGCCCTCGTTTAAAATAACTTGGAATAAAGTGTAAAGAATATGTTTTGCCCCAACACCTACAATTACCTCATTCGGCTTGTATGTAAGGTTATTGTCGCGTTGCAGTTTATCGATGATAGCGTTCTTAAGTACTGGAAGACCGCCAGCAGGAGTATACTTTGTGTAACCTTTTTCCATCGAGTCGATGGCAGCATTTAAAATATTTTGTGGAGTGTTGAAGTCTGGTTCACCGGCACCTAAACCAATAACATCAATACCTTGCTCTTTTAATTCTTTTGCTTTAGCAGTAATTGCTAAAGTTGAAGATGGTGTTAAAGTTTTTACTCGGTTTGCTAATAAATTTTTCATACGGGATCTACTCCTCTTATAAATTCGTAATGCGCGTCCACCAGTCGCCGTCCTTAAACATAATATAGACGTAGTTGAGCTTATCGTGATCGTTTAGGTATGTAATTTCCCAAACAGCACCAGGCTCCTCATAGCCTAATTTCATATTGAGGACCTTTTGAACATTTCCTTCTTTTTTAAAAACCGATAATGCTTGCTTTTCCGTAATACCATCTTTCAAAAATACTTCCTTAATTGAATCCGCTTCTAGATTCGTCGGAACAAAGACAGCCTTTTTATCACCATATTCATCTACCCCGAACACAGTGACATACGAATGTTTGCCATTATATGTGTAGGACTCCGAGACAATTGCGAGGGCTTTGGCATCTAGTGCCAACTGTTCAGCCTGATCTTCAATTGAACGGAACGGAGCCTCGGCTTTCCAAAGTACTAAAATACTAATGACAAGTGACAATGAAACCATAAAGACAGAAATGAAAATCAACCAGTTTTTCATATATTCACCTTATGTTTCACATCTAGCTTATTCTTTAACACGAATGCCTGATGCTTTTGCGTGTTTATAACTGCGTATACATTCATTTTGCTTTCCATTTTTGTCAACCTGCTTTCTTTCCTCATACCACAACATTATACAACAATTTCGAGCTGTCGTGTTTCTTAATTTCATATATTTTACGTTGATAAAACAACGTTTTCAAATGACTCGAGTAGTAATTTTTTCTTTTTAGTTCAGTCATAAAAAATGACAACCCTTTCACAGTAAAAATGCCTATTCACCACTGCAAATAGGCATTAAAATTTTCTGCTAAAACTCATGATAGCTCACAAATAACACAGTTCTCACGACCGTCATTTTTAGCACGATACAAGCACCGATCTGCTTGCTCAAATAAATTCTCGTATTGATAATTTTTCTGATCATTGACACAAACGCCCATGCTCACTTTTAAGGGGTAGCTTTCATCTTTTTGGTCAATTGTTAAAGTAAGTAAATAGGCATGCATATCCTTGACAAGTCTCTGCAAATATTCTTTTTGTTTATGGCGGATGATAATCATAAATTCATCCCCGCCGAAGCGAATAATCTCGGCATCCTCATCACTTAAAAATTGCCGTAAGCCATTTGCAAGAATTTGTAATACCCTATCGCCAAATAAATGACCATGCGTATCATTGTACAATTTAAAATAATCAAGATCTAGAATAACTACACTAACAAATTGTTGGCTAATCCTTGCCACTCTTAGCCACTCATTCAGCTCAAAATCTAGGAAATGGCGATTTAAGACGCCCGTTAAAGGATCATAGACAAGCTTCTCTTTCTGCCGATTAAATTCTAAATCCATCACCTGCTGTAGTAAATTATCAGCGCTCATTTTCTCAGAAAGCTCGATGTATACACGCTGCACTTCAAAAATCTCATCTCGCCAATTCAATTCATAAAGGACATTTAATAATAGACGCATTACTTTTTTAGTTATCGCGTTGTCACCATATGATTGTGCAAGCTCTATCGACTGTTTGTAATAGCTCACTGCTTCTTCTAGCTTTTGTTGTTTCTCAAATAAAAAGCCATAACCAAACAAAGCTGCTACCTTTTCACGCCTATGGTTATGAATAATGTCCGAGTTTAATGTACAATCTAGTAGAGTTTTGCCTGTCTCAAAATCTCCCTCCAAAATATAAACATCAGCCAAATTATTATTAATGCGGATTTCTTGTAATCTTCCTAATTCAGGTAGTTTCTTAAATAATTCCTGATTAAAATCTCTTGCTAATAATCCAGCCCGGAGTGCCTCAGCATTGCAGCCCTTCTCGACTTCAAGATAGCATAGATTAATATGGCAACGAACTAGCATGAATAGATCATTTAGTTCAACTGCATATTCTATCGATTTTTTAGTCATTTCCACAGTTTTTTCTCTGACGCCGACCAAATCATATATTAAAGACATTACTAAATAATAATGCATAAAATCTTTCGCTGTACCGTATTTTTGGCAATAGGCTTCGTAATCACGAATAAGGCTCACCATACTTAAAGTGTCACCAAGAGCATGATGAATTAATATTTTTTGATAATACAAATCCAACCCATGCCTATAATTTTGATTTTCTACCGCAACCAATAGCCCTTGTTTAGCAAGGGTCAACGCATCTGTTAAAAGACCTTTTGTTCTCATTTCCATAATTGTTGTATTTAATTGTTCTAATGTTAGTTCCAACGTATCACCACTTCTCCAAGCACCATGTATCAAATACTTCAATTATATGATAAGTCTGTTCCTTCGTCCGTGTTTTCCACTACTTACCTCAAATTACCAAAATCATCTTTATATCGATGGTGCTATCGCAAACTGCTACTCATATGTATGGACAAGTCGAGCAAACTTTACTGCATCTATGTTGTCACCTTGTATACATAGCGTATCTACACGCAATAACACTCCCACCCCGCTGTTGCAAAAAAACTCTTGTTCCTTAATCACGATGAAAGACTGCTTTCATCTCACCTCGTGGCGTTAAAGCTTCCTTTGGCAATTAACTAATCGATAGCCCCCACTTGCTTTGAATATCGAACTTAGCAGATTATGTCTGCTGAAAAGTAACTTAAATCCGCATTCATCTCACCACCCATAGAGGTGGGAGACTTCTGTAGCTGACGCCTCGCTTACGTTACATAAAACATTTGTAACTGCCGTTTCACTTACGTTACAAAAGACATTTGCTGAAAGAAGTTAAATGTCGATATTTTTTATATATTAGCACAATTATCTACATTATTGTCCTCGTTGCCTATTGCTTTTACCCATATGATGAAGTAATTAAGATTTTAAGAATTGGAAAAGGGACGTGATGTTTTGAGTAAAGAAATTAATCCTACAGATCCAGCAACAATACCAAAATTTGTGGATGATCTGCCAAAACCGGTTACCGCGAAACCTAAATACTATAAGGGCCAACAGAGAAAAGATTATTATGAACTTAAAATGATGCAAGCAGAGCATTGTTTCCATAAAGATTTCCCAAAATCAATCATTTGGGGCTATAACGGGCTTTATCCCGGACCGACAATTGAAGCTACAAAAGACAAAAGCATTTATGTTAGATATACAAACCAATTGCCCTTAAAGCACTTCTTACCCGTCGATTTTACACTTCATGCGGCAAACGATTCAAAGGAAGTAAGAACTGTTACACATTTACATGGCGCAAATGTAGATTGGGAAAGTGACGGTCATCCCGAGGCATGGTATACAAGAAATTATGCGCAAACAGGTCCAAAATTCAGTAAAGAAATACATGAATATACCAATCATCAACCGGGCACAACACTCTGGTATCATGATCATGCGATGGCGCTAACTCGTTTAAATGTGTATGCGGGATTAGCGGGTTTTTATTTACTTCGGGATACACTTGAGGAGCGTTCTAACCTACCTTGTGGTGATTATGAGTACCCTATCTTAATTCAAGATAAATCGTTTAATGAAGACGGCTCTCTTTTTTATCCTGATGAACCACCATTCCCTGTTACCGTACATCCATCCATCACACCTGGCTTTGTCGGTAATACTATCGTCGTAAACGGAAAGCTCTGGCCTTATTTAAATGTTGAACCTCGTAAATATAGATTTCGTTTTCTCAATGGCTCCAATAGAAGAGGCTATATCATTAGTCTTTCAAATGAGCAGCCTATGATTCAAATCGGAACAGACGGGGGCTTTTTAACAGCACCTCAAGAAATTCAATCTGTGGAGTTATTGCCGGCAGAACGAACAGATGTCATTATCGATTTTTCAAAATATGAAGGTCAGGAAATAACGTTAGTCAATTCTGATGAAGATTTCATAGATGAGCATACAAGAGTAATCATGCAGTTTAAAGTTTGTCTTCCTCTAAAATGTGAGGATACTAGTGAAATACCAGAAAGACTCGCTGTTTCAATGGATATACATCCACATGATGCACATATCGAGAGACATTTACCATTAACTGCTACGACAGATGATTTTGGTCGACCAATGTTATTATTAAATAATCGTATGTATCATGACCCTGCTACCGAAAAGCCTGCACTTGATAGTATAGAAATATGGAATTTTATTAATGCTACACAGTTTATTCACCCTATTCATCTGCATTTAATTCAATTTAAAATACTAGAACGACGCCCTTTCGATATGGAGCTATATCAAAATGAAGGTCGGCTGGAATTTACAGGTCCTGCTGAAGAACCGCATGACTATGAGCAAGGTTGGAAGGATACCGTAAAATCGGAAGCAGGGAAGGTTACGAAAATTATTATGCACTGGAAAGATCATGTCGGTCATTACATGTGGCATTGCCATTTCCTCGAGCATGAAGATCACGACATGATGCGACCAATACTCGTAATGAAGGACGTTCACCCTGTGCAACAGCCACATGCTGAAATTCATAATGCAATAGAGCATTCGCCAGCTCAGAATCATGACACTATTACTATTACGAGAAATAATCAGCAAACGACACCACTTTTGTACAGTACTCAAAACATTACTCGCTCTTCTGAAGGAAAAGTAGAGTCCTCTCATGTTTCTTTGCAAACATCTGATTTAGAAGACAAGATGGAAAATATTCAACAAACTACACCATTCATGAACAATACTCAAAACAATATTCGCTCAACTGAAGAACAAGTAGAGTCCTCTCATGTTTCTAATTTAAAAAACGAGGTAGAATATAATCTGTCGACTACACCACTTTTGAACAATACTCAAAACATTACTCGCTCAACTGAAGAACAAGCAGAATCCTCTTATGTTTCTAATTTAGAAGATAAGGTAGAACTTAATCTGTCAACTACACCACTCTTGAACAATACTTCAAACATCACTCGCTCAACTGAAGAAAAAGTAGAACCCTCTCATGCATCTGATTTAGAAGACGACACGAAACATAAAATTGTTCATGAAGTTACTGATTTTGAAAGTATTCCTCAGCCAATCTTCCTGTCTACTGAGTTTCAACCTCGACAAAGAATATCTAATAGGCGTCGGAGAAGATGGTTCTAGTTACATTTATAAAACCCCCTTTAGACAAAAGGCATCGAAAGTGAATTTATCGATGCCTTTTGTCATTTTTTCTATCTTTTTATGCATAGAAAATTGAATTCATCCTCCCCATCAGTCACTGTATGGAATGAATAGCAAATCACTTTAGTCATCCATGTACTCCCTGTTTCCTTAAATTCAGCGTCATCCTGTGCCCCTTGCATCTTCGTGGAACTTGAACCTATTGCTTTCATCCATGTTTTTGGCAACTAATAAAAATGTCCAGACAATCTATCTAAAAAAGCCCCTTTTACGGAGGGACTTAAAGTTTAGACATCAGAATTGATGGTCATTATCTAATTTATTTTGTATTCACGACAATCAATTTCGCCTTGGCGTAATTATAAAAGGTGAATTATTTTGCTATCTCGCTCTTTTTAAATCGTAGAATCCTTTTTGTTGCAATTGCCATCACTACCATAACAACACTTATCAATAAAATAGGAACATAGATTTTAACACTAAATGCTTCGAATAACAGCCCATACAATATTTGCCCAATTGGTGCCATACATTGTGAAGCGGCAATGATAATCGCCATGACCTTACCTAAGTTTTCATTAGGCGTTTCTTTTTGAACAACTGTAATAACGTAAATGGAAATAATCATCATAATCATAGCTATTAGAAGTGCGCTACCAACAAATACAGTATAAGATGGATAATAGCCCATATTAAGCATGAGAGGCGTAACCGATATTGCCATTGGAACAATCAATAAAGCAGTGATGAAAATCCAAACATACAAATTATTGATACCCATTTTTTTCGCAAAATACCCCATAGATAAAGCGCCTAAGATCGTAGCGAAATCGATTAACCCCATCCCTACCCCATATAGTGTATCGCTACTTTGCATTGTGACACGAAGAATAATCGGTACACCCACGACAAACAGTGGTGTTAATAATAAGTTTAATAAGGCAGCTAAAATCATACATTTGAATATAAAAGATTGCTTTACAACATAGCTAAAGCCCTCTTTCAAATCATTCACAAGTGTCGGAATAATATGTTCGTTCTGTTCTCGTTGCATAAATGGTATATGAATAAACATCTCTAATAAGGCAGATAGGAAAAAGAACACTCCACTCACTATGACCAGCAATTTTAAGCCAACCATACCGTATAGTATTCCTCCTAGTACAGGAGCCGCTACACTAGACAATGATTGAATACCATTAACAATCCCATTTGCTTGCTCAAGCTTTTCCTCTTCTACAAGTACTGGTATACTGGCCATCACTGCTGGTGCATACATAGCACTAACGAGAGAAAGCAGCACCATCACAACACCAATAAGCAAAATAGAACTATTACCAATTGCTAGCATTGCAAAGAAAATGAAAACAATTAGGCTACTAGTAAAATCAAAAATCACCATTAAATTGCGTCGATTAAACCTGTCTGCAATAGCCCCTCCAAGCGGTGCTAGTAAAATTGGGACACTTGATATCGCAAATAATACTGCAAAAAGATCTGCACGCCCTGTAATATCTAGTACATAAACTGACTACTCCCACAGCTAAAGCAGTGGGGTTCTTATATACTTAAGAGAAGCGTTACAAAGCTCTCCACAGATGGTGTTGCCATGTCCTGTGTACAACATCTTTGATTTATCCTCTGTTCCATAAGACTTTCTTATTTACACAACCGATGTTGTGTTGGCAATAAGTTTTAACGAAGGCAGGTAGCTCTACCTACGGAGGAATACCCCTCACTTGATTTGTTGGATACCCATGCTAAGAGGGAATGTTTTCTTTACTTGTTTCAAGTCTTCTATATGTTGATTGTGTAACTCTAAAAAGGTAGTAAACGTTTTATTGCATAAGTCTTGATTAGGTTGTTGTAAATTTGGATCACTATTCATCAGTAAAAACGCACTATATAAATCTCGTTGTACGAGATGACTTCCAATTTGACTCCAACGTTGATGGAGTTTTTTCTTTTCATAACGATCCGTCACATGGTTATACTGACTGGCTCGAAAGGTTATCGTATTCACTTTCTGTATAGTTTGCTTTGTGTAACCTAATTTTTGATGAATGATTTCCACTAGCATGGCAGGGGCATGATTCCCAATGCTTTTTCCAAAACGCTTTTTGGATTGGATTTTGCCCTGTATAGTTGTTTTGATTTCTTTTGTACGTTTTGCCAATCCTTTAAAATGCATGGTTTCGATGTACACCTCATCGCCAAGAGACAAAATTTTATTTGCTAACGCACCATGTTTTTCTTTGATGTAGGAAGCTTTCTTTCTATATAATTCTTTTACTTGTTCTTTTGTTTTTTGATAGTTTTTACTATATGTCCAACGGAGTTTGACGCCATGTTTTATAGTCCCATCCTTTTTGAAATTGTTAGGATTGGTACTTCTACGACTTCTATCCAACTTGCGTAATAAACGTCTTTTTTGTTTCTCCAATAAAGGTACTTCTGGAGCAAGTTGTTGGATGAAAACCGTTTCTTCTGAAACAATCGCAACGGTAGAAGGACCAATGTCAATACCTACTCGTTTTTGTTTTTGATAGGAATGCCGAAAGGCTCCTGTTGATGGTATTCTCTTTGCAGGAGGAATCCCATCCATCACAAGTTGTACGTAAAAAGTATGTTTTCCACGAATCACTTTTTTGACTAGACGACANTACTTCTACGACTTCTATCCAACTTGCGTAATAAACGTCTTTTTTGTTTCTCCAATAAAGGTACTTCTGGAGCAAGTGGTTGGATGAAAACTGTTTCTTCTGAAACAATCGCAATGGTAGAAGGACCAATATCAATACCTACTCGTTTTTGTTTTTGATAGGCATGCCGAAAGGCTCCTGTTGATGGTATTCTCTTGGTAGGAAGAATCCCATCCATCACAAGTTGTACGTAAAAAGTATGTTTTCCACGAATCACTTTTTTGACTAGACGACAGTATTTAATGGTATGAAGGGCAAGGGATTCTTTTACAAACAAATCTTGTTTGCGAATACGAACAGGAAGGATTAATCCATTCCAAAAGACACTATTCTCTTTAAATCGAATGCCTGCTTTATTAGATTTCCCTTCAACAGAATGAAACATTCCGTACCGTTTAAAGTGTGCTTTGCTCCCTTTAAATAGAACATCTTGAACCGCTCTCCAGACAGTAGAGGCGATTTTCTGAGAAGTATTGCTATCTATATGTTTTTTATAGTTATGTTGATGCTTTTTAATATACGCATGCAGTTGATATTCACTTAATCCAAAAGATTGACGAATGTTATTTAATTCTTTTGCGATCTGCTTCAATTCTTTTGAATCATTCGTTTTTTTCGCTTTTTGGTAGCCACGTAATTGTTTTCGATAGTGTTTTGATTCTTGCATGAAAGTATATTGTTTTACTGCATAAGACAAAGTTGTATTATAGAGTGTACGGGCAATTTCAAAACGTTTTAATAGGAGATCCTTTTGCCATGTATCTATAAGTAACTTGAGTTCTATAATAAAACAATCTTTCTTCCATTTCGTCATTACCCGTCACTCCTTTCTTTTTTGATTATTTACAATATACAATATAAACATATGTTCTATAAAGAAAAAGCACTTCATTCCTCCCGCCTCTGAAGAAGGGGGCTTCCTGAAGCTCACTTCTGTGAAATCGAGTAGGAGGAGGTGATTAACCTCCGTCCTCTCCTACCACCGTACATACGGATCCGTATACGGCGGTTCAATTAAGATGAATAACGCAAAGTTTCGTAACGAACTTGCAGACTTTTCAGCCCTTGGCTCTCCCAATAGGAATTGCCGAGGGTTCTGTGTAATATGGGGCTTTTTGAAATGCGCCAGTACCCTTTTCGAGTATTTCCCCATTCGTATGCTTTTCCGTATGGAACTTTTAAACGAATGAGATTTCTGACTCTGGTTCGGGGTTTCTTCCAATTCTTCCAAAGACACATTCGCAACCTTCTTTTAATCCAACTGTCTAATCTGCTGAATATTGAAGGTGTATCTGCGAGCGCAAAGTATCCACACCATCCAATTAGATATTGGTTTAATTTCTCGATACGGTATTCCATTGGAAATGGCATCTTTCTAGAGGTAATTTCTCGTATTTTCTTCTTCATTCGTTGAAGGCTTGTTTTAGCCACTCGAACTTTTGGTTCTTTATGGTGTGTAAAACTAAAACCCAAGAATTTTCGATTCCATGGTCGGTCTACCGCTGATTTGGACTCATTCACTTTCAATCGTAGCGTTCCTTCAATGAATCGCTGTACGCTTGCTATTGTACGCTCTCCCGCACGTTTACTTTTTACATAGATATTGCAGTCGTCTGCGTAGCGAACGAATTTATGACCACGTTTCTCTAATTCTTTATCAAGCTCATCTAACACGATATTTGAAAGAAGTGGACTTAATGGTCCACCTTGCGGTGTTCCTTCCTCTGTACTTGAAACAACTCCATTTATCATGACACCTGCTTGGAGATATTTACGGATAAGTTTTAATAATGATTTATCATGAATTCTTTTCGCTAATGTTGCCATTAATCGGTCGTGGTTGACCTTATCAAAGAATTTCTCTAAATCCATATCCACAACCCAACGATATCCTTCCTTCATATAACCCTTCGCTTTTCGGACTGCGTCATGAGCACTCCGATTTGGTCGGAATCCATAACTGTTGTCCGAGAAAGTTTGGTCATATTCCTTTGATAATATCTGCGCTATAGCTTGTTGAATCAAACGGTCTGTCACCGTTGGGATTCCTAATAGACGCACACCGCCGTCTGGTTTCGGGATTTCGACACGAAGTACCGGTTGCGGTTCATAGGTTCCCGCTAGAATTTGCGCTTTAATGGATTCCCAGTTTTCAAGGATGTGCTGACGTAAGGTTTGTACGGGCATCATGTCTACTCCCTGGCTTCCTTTATTCGCTTCCACTCGCTTCAATGCTTGTATCATATTCGAACGTGCTAGAATTTGATTCAACATCACCATTTCGTTCCTTTCCGTGAATAGCTTGTCTTCTTATGCCCATCTGAACTACACCCTCCGCAAATACCCTCATGGACTTCACCATTACTTTCTAAGCGTGAGGTTTCTCTGTTTTCCGTGTTCATTCATTCGAGATGGAATGCCAAGGGCTATTCTCTCTTAATTGTTCGGTCCTTCCGATTAGTTCTAGACCCAATCGTACTATGACTTCTGCTGACTTCTGATGGTTCAGCTACTTGTCACCAAATAGGTTATGAAGGGTACTTCACATTTCCATCAGACCTCCCCGGGTAAGCGCATGCACTTTCACACCATCTATCCGCCTCATTTACTCGATATGACCTTCGAAGGACTTTGTTTTGTTTGGCAAACTCATCCAATCATACCTAGCCTTCTATGAGATTCGTGTTCCTCGGACCGGTGTTTTGCCTCCAGCTTCCTTCAGATTCCGCGTCGCCACGGACACCCTTGCTCTTGGCTAACCTCTACTTCTGTCTTCGAGGTTCGGGACTTGCACCCTATAGTTCATGCGCATGCCGGGCGCACCAAAAAAGAACTGGTTCATTTTAATTGAACCAGCTTCACTAAATATTCCGCTACTTGAGCTAAGTTTTCTTTCGTGGGTTTCCCATCTATTGTTATTTTTATTTTCATTATATTCACCTCACTTATTGTTATATTGAAAAAAATCAAAATGGCAGGCAGGAACAAGAAATTAATTATGTATAAAACGAAAAAAATGCCACTTCAATCGAATTAACGGAAGAAGTGACACGAAAAAAAGAAAAATTATTATGTGGTTACTACTATTATATTGTTTCCCTTTCAAGCGTAAGGAAAGAAAACAAAAAAAAATACGGAGCTCCGTAGAACTCCTTAAAGTAAAATTATGATTTTAATGATTTTCTTAGTCATTATTATTCGATATAATTTCATTTTCAAGATTAAGGAAGCCCTACGAGTTTCCTTGATTTTGATTCTCTATGGTTCAGAAATTCCATTTGCCAACAGTAACAGAAATATCAATATTGATAACGGTATCATAAATGTAATGTTTGAAAGAATACTGAACACCTTTACAGTTATATTTTTAGACTTGACCCCTAAAATTAACGACACAATAAACCCAATGTCTATCAAAACATAGAAGAAAATTAGAATCCATAGATTTATATTCGGAGACCTAAATACAAAGAAAATAAATAATGCAACTAAGAACAAAACTAAAGTTAAAATGATTGGATAAAACTCTTTATGTTGTTTCAATATATTACCTCCTTTCATTTTTTTGTTTCAATTCTAATAGTAAAATGTAATAACTTGGTGAATTTTCGTAATTTCCTATTTTCTAATCCAGTAAGGACTGCGCACTAAATTTTGATAGTCTCAAACTATCGTATGATTATATAGAAAATCCTGACATTTATCAAACATCAACAATTACCTTTAACATAGCCTTATTTATAAATATGAAGAAACTCGTTTTTTAAAAATTTTTCTGTTAACTGCCTTACATTTTTTAATCGCTCAATACAATAGTCGTGTAATCAAAAACAACACTTTATATTGGAGGAAATTTTAAAATGACATTATCACGATCAACTAACGCTGTAGAAATCAACGAGGAAGAAATCTTCAAGGAAGCCTTAGACATATTTATCAGGATGGTGGATACAAAAGAAGATTATCTTGGGTTGAAGGAATTTTTAGAAAAACAAACAAACTATATCCCACTTATAACACCTAATCGTGGATCATATAATGCCGTTTGGGATGTATCGACAATTTCTAATTTTTTTGTACCATCATTGCGTACATAACCATATGGAGCTGAACCATTAACCCACAAACTGGTATCCCCCCATATTCCAATGTGGAATCAAAACTGATCATTTTACGCATTTCTGTTCAATTAAACTCTCTGTTACGCTGATACAAAGGAGATGAGAGACAATGACAACAATATGGAATGCCAATTTATATGATCAAAAGCATGACTTTGTTTCAAAATTTGGAGGAAGCTTAGTGGATTTGCTTACACCACAAAAAAAGGAAAGTATTTTAGATGTCGGCTGTGGTACAGGTGATTTAGCCCATGAAATCGCCTCTCTAGGTGCCAATGTTCACGGGATAGATGCCTCCCATGATATGATTAGCGCTGCACAGCAAAAATACCCATCCATTACTTTTCGCACAATGGATGCTACTACACTTCACATGGCAAACCAATTCGATGGAGTCTTTTCAAATGCTGCATTACATTGGATGAAACAGCCGGATGCAGTCATCAAAAACATTTACAGTGCACTTAAACAAGGTGGTCGTTTCGTTGCTGAAATGGGTGGACACGGTAATATCGCTTCTATTGTTTGGGCACTTCAAAAAAGTATGGAGGAATATAAACGACCTTATATTGAGGAATATTTCCCATGGTATTTTCCAACTTTAGAAGAATATCAGTCGAAATTAGAAGCAGCCGGCTTTACGGTTGAAATGATTACGCTATATGAACGCCCAACACCGCTTCAAGGCGAAGATGGGTTACGTAATTGGCTAGTGATGTTCAGTAACAATATGCTTCAGCATTTATCAGAAACTGAAAAAGTGCAGATTTACAAAAAATGCGAAGAATTATTAAAACCAAAGATTTATCAGGATCATCAATGGGTTGCTGATTATTGCCGATTACGCTTTGTTGCTGTAAAAAAATAACAGCCATTTCACAAATGAATTCGAATAATGTAGCACGTAAAAACGCTTGGAAAATATCCAAGCGTTTTACTTTATATTTATTTATTTGAAATTCCAGACTGCATTTCGTAATTTCTAACGACCATTCCGTTTACTTTTATCATGCCAAACTTCTCATAATAAGGAACTAAATCATCATCACAACACAAATCAACCATATAAATATTATCAAGCTCTTTTAACATTTGTCTGACTAATTCCTTGCCAATACCTTTATTTTTATACGCTGGCAAAACTTCAAGGAACGGAATGTAGGCAGATAGAACCCNAATCCAACTATTTGTATGATCGTCTAAAGCAATGACCACTTTACTACTGTTTGTTAACAGCTTTAAGTGAGTTTCTGGACTTGGTGGATTCGGCCAATCAACAAAAAAGCCATTCAACATATCAGAAGAAATTCCATCAAGAGAATTTTTGTACATCAACATATATCAGCTCCTAAAATTATTTTTAAATTTTTAGGCAAATGAGTTAATTTCATAATTCTAGTCCCTTTAGTATCAAGGGTTCTAAAACAATAAAAAACGGGCACCTCCCCAAATT